>JAHJNP010000208.1 GCA_018820745.1 Gammaproteobacteria bacterium | reverse complement strand
TTACTCGCAAGCCCAGCTCAATGGATTGGCAAGACGATTAAATGATCGTCCAAGGAAAACACTAAACTACGAAACACCAGCTGAACGATTTGGTCAATCTGTTGCGTCGACCGGTTGAATCCGCCGGCCGAAACCGTCAGTCGACGTATCCTGATAGTCAGGAATTCAAGTCCGTTTTGATTTAGCAATGGTGCCTAATCCCGTATTACCTAAATCGATCAGGTCTACGTGCGCCTGCCAATTATTTTAGTGCGGAGAGTGACGCGAGAATGCAGGTGTTCTGGATCTTTTGGACCTAAGGCCCAGGGCAGCTGAGAGAAATCCAATGGCTAACAAGTAAAGTACCGAGGGTTCAGGTACGGCTGCCACATCACCATCTCTGACGGCCCACGCATTGAAAAAGTAGTCGTTATATTTACCGTCTGCAAACTGTCCGCCATTGGAGGTTTGGAAATGCCAAGCAAAGTAGGACATTCCATAATTCACGTACAAATTGACCGGAACTTCATAGGGGGTGCCCGACCAGTAGTTGTATCCAATATTACTGAAAAGATCATAGTTACGGTTGTGTGTGTCATGAATGGACTCCAGAACCACACCGCCCAATTCATCGTAAAACAAATGCCCCAATTCGCTTAGCGAACATCCAAGGCCGCCACTTTTCGAGCCCCAATACGAATTCCACTGGGTGTCGCATGTCGGGTCTGGCTGCAAGGTTTCCGGAAGTCTCCAGTCGCTGAAACCCAGATAGTTCATTGCGTTCAGCGATGTTATCCATTGTTCGGCAACGTACCAGCTCATTCCATAATTGCCATAACCCTGGCTTTGAGCCAGGCCAGCGTCTGCTAGCCAAGTTATATTGAAATCGGTGTCATAAACTGCCTGCCCGTCCAGGCGTGATATAAGCGTTGCGTGTGCTGTGCTTGGCAGCATTAACAAAGAAGAAAGTGATGAAATGATGAATACATTCAGGATTGTTGATTTCATTTTCTTTTTCAGGGGTTCCATTCTGTTCTTTCCATTATTTTTTTGGCCTCAGCCTTGAGTGGGCTATGCAGGCTGTAGCGTGAAAGCAGGATTCACGCCAAATTCCAGAAACCGATTCAAATCTTTGATTTGTTGACTCTTTTAATGCCCACATCATAGGGTCCGCAAGGGGATCCGGAGTCGTTTGTAAAGTTTCTCGACAAAAAGGCACAAATCCGAGGTCACCATAATAATGGGAGCAGGTCTTGCCTTTTGTCATTCAGCCATCCGGACAAACTCAGTTCGATGGCCGCTTCAGCCAAACAGGAGACGGTAGGCATACTTATCTGTACTTCCGCTTTTGGCCGATTGTGTGAATTCGACGTGGTGCCCGTAAGCCGACGGTGGAAAATTTCGCTGGATGGCACGGCTGCTTTCGGGCGCCTATCCCCAAAGGCAGTCCCCGGCCAGCTAAGGACATTGAAGGAGGTCGTCGTGGATGTCCGGCGTTACTATCTAAGCTTCCATCGCTCCGGATTTGTTAGGGCGGAGGAAAATATGGAGCTTGGCCCTATTCTCCGCTTAAAAGAAAATTTGAATGTATGGCTGGCAATCTTTGCCGTCTCAAAGTCATCGTTTGAAAGCTTGGCAAAAATGGGCGCCCATGGATGGTGTATATAGAGAACATGAAGGTCTGGTTAACGATCCAGCCAACATAAGAGTGTCTCGATTCCGCTTTCTCTTCAAGGAGGAACACCATGTTATACGCACGCAATGCAATCTTCATCGCCTTGTTCACGGCCACATCCGTCCTAGCACAAGGGGGTGTTCCGCAAGCACCCGTGAATCTGAAGGAGGCGGAAGCCAAGGGACTGCAACGCCTGAGCGTGGAGGACCTCAAGGCTTTCATACCGGGGACCCACGAAGTGAAAGGCACGACGGGGAAGAGCACCAAATACTTCAAGCCGGACGGCGGTTTCGAGCGCAAGGGCTTCAAGGACTTTACCGGCTCGTGGCGCTTCGAGGAAGGGAAAAATGCCTACTGCCTCGACGTGTACAAGAAGAAGGGGTTGAACAAGACCTGTTTCGCCGTATTCCGCGCCCCGGAGGGGAATTATTACTTCGACTACGATCTTGAGAATGGCTTTTACTCACACACGTGGACACCTGCCAAGGCAGAGTGAATGGACCGCAAGACAGGGGGTCTATCCGTTTACAGATGGCCCCTGTCCGCTGCCAAACAGACGTTCGGCAAACATGCTATGAGAGTCTCTTAACGGTCGGGGCCTGCCGCAGAGGAAATCAGAAAGCTGCCGTTCGGTGTGATTTCATGGACGATGTCCGGTAACGAATCCATAACGGAAGTAGTCGGCAAAAACTCCATCGGCAGCTAAGGCCGACGACCGGCCGATCAGCACGTTGCACGCGAATGACGGCAACGGGTCGAGAGCACGCGGTCGCAAAGATGGGAAGCGGCCGTTCAGCTTGAGTTTCTAATCAACGACTGGTGTGCAGCTGCATAGAAGACCTGATTTTCTCAGAACGCCACCGGTTGAATCCGCCCCGAACAGCTGTCGGTTGTTCGCCAAGGGACAGAGGGCACCATTCGCCTCCGTATTACGCCCGCCTCCAGTCCAACTTTTATTTGTCACACGGACGTGCAACATGAACGCGGTCGGTCCAACTTATATTTGTCGGTCTTTTTGAGCCAGGATCAGGCTGTCTTGTTAAAACAAGCGGTTACGTGATTTTTCAGTCCAGCTTTTATTTGTTCCTTACCATGGCGAAGCGCGTCACCGTGGAATAAACGGCGGCACAAAAAAGCGCGGCATTGAGCCGCGCTTTTTGCTGGCAAGCTGCGTACTCAGTGCCGCTTGTGGTCTTCTTTCAGCGCCAGGGTGGCGACCTGGACGCGATTGCGCAAGCCGAGCTTTTCCATGATGTTGCGCAGGTGGTTGCGCACGGTGTTTTCCGACAGCGTCATCTGGTAGGCGATGGCCTTGTTGGACAGGCCCTCCTTCACGTGGTTGACGATCTCCATTTCGCGCGCGGTCAGCGCCGACAAGGCGCTGTTGTTGAGCTCGCCGCGCGCCATCTTCTGCATGATGTTGAGCGGGAAGCTGCTCTGGCCGTCGCATACGCTGCGGATGGCCGCCAGCACCTGGTCGGGCTCGCTGGACTTGATGACGTAGCCGTCGACGCCGGACGAGATCGCCTCGGAAATTTCCTCGTCGGAATCGGCGATGGTGAGCATGATGACCTTGATGCCGAGGTCGCGCAGGTCGGAGACGAGGTCGAGGCCGTCGGCATCGGGCAGCGAGCGGTCGAGCAGCGCCGCGTCGGCCGTGTTGCCCGCGGCCATCCAGGCGCGCAACTCGGCGGCGTTGGCCAGCTGCGCGGTGAGCGTCAGATCCGGCTCCTGCTCGATATAGCCTGCAACACCCATGCGCAACAGGGGGTGATCGTCGATGAGGATAATGTTCAAAGGGGTTGGCATTGCTTCTCCACTTATTGGGTCAAGCTGATCAGGTAGGCAGGCCGCGTGGCTTGCGGGGTGCCTTTTCGAATGCTGCATCATAAACCGGAATGGGCAGCCATTTCAGCAGCCGCGCGCCCCAGGCCATTTGCCAGGGGATCACGGTGTAGGCCCGGCGCCGCGAGATGCAGCCCGCCACTTTCGCCGCGGCCACCCGGGCACTCATCTTGAACGGCATGACGTAGGGGTTGACCTGCGTCATCGGCGTGTCGATGTAGCCGGGCGCCACCGTGACCACGGCGATGCGGCGCGCTTTCAGCTCCAGCCGCAAGGCTTCGAGATAGACGGTGGCGGCGGCTTTCGAGGCCGAGTAGGCGCCGCCGCCCGGCAGGCCGCGCACCCCGGCCACGCTGGAAATGCCGCACAGCACGCCGCCGCGTGTTTGCATGGGGGCGATGAAGGGCTGAAACGTGTGCACCAGCCCCAGGACGTTGGCGTCCATCACCGCGCGAAACACCGCGGCGTCGGTCGCCTCCTCGGTCAGGGTGCCGACGCTGATGCCCGCCGCCGCGATGACGATATCGGGCGGGCCGACTTCATTCAAAAATGCTTCGGCCGCGGTCTGCATGGCGGCGGCGTCGCGCACGTCGGCCGGATACAACCGCGCGTCCAGCCCGTCGCCCGCGTTCTGCAGACCGTCGAGGCGGCGGCCGGCCAGCCCCAGTTGCGCGCCCAGCGCGCCATAATGCCGCGCCAGCGCCGCGCCGAGACCGGAACTTGCGCCGGTGATAAAGACCCGTAAGGGTTGATTCAAGACCTTGGGCGGGGCGGCCGGCAACGGATCTATTTCGCGGGCTTCTTGCTGCCGCTGCGCTCGGCGCGTGCCTTGACGATCAGCTGGTCGAGCACTTCGAACAGGCGCGCCTCGCTGCCGGCCATCGACACCGAGGTAGCGTACTTGCCGTCGATGATGAAGGCGGGCACGCCGCTGATGGCATAGGTGGTGGCCAGCCGTGCACCCTGGGTGGCCTTCGACTGGGTGGAGAAGGAGTTGTAGATGCCCTCGAATTTCTTGCGGTCGACGCCGTGCTTGGCGATCCAGCCGCCCAGCACGGCCGGGTCGTTGAGGTTGATGTTATCCACGTGGTAGGCGTCGAACACCTTGTGGTGCAGGCGGCCGAGCAGGTTCATCTGCTCCAGGGTGTAATAGAGCTTGGCGCCGGGCATCCAGTCGTCACGGAACACCGCCGGCACGCGCCGCACCTGGGCGTCCTTGGGCAGGGCCTTCAGCCAGGCATTGAGGCCGGGTTCGAGCTGAAAGCAGTGCGGGCAGCGATACCAGAAAAACTCCAGCACCTCGACCTTGTTGCCGGTGGCGACCGGCTGCGCATTCTTCAGACGGGTGTAGTCGTGTCCCTCGAAGGCTTCCGGCGCGGCAGCCAAGGCAGACAGGGAAAGGACGGTGGCGGCCAAAAAAGCCAAAGTGCGGGTGAACATCAAGGCGTCTCCTGTGGGTTGGGAACTTCTTTGACCAGCGTGGCCGGGATATCGTTCTGTGTCAGCAGGCTGCGGGTGCGATTCACCTCATCCATGGCGCTGAAGGGGCCGACGCGCACGCGATGGAACACGCCCTTGTCGGCGATCTCGCCGGTCTGAATGACGGCTTCGACGCCGAGCATCGCCAGCTGCGCCTTCAGGTTGTCGGCATCATCGGCATTGTGGAACGCGCCCGCCTGCAGGTAATAGCGCGGCGCGGCCGCGGTGGGCGCGGCGGACGGCGGCAGCACGCTTGGCGTGTCGCTCGGCAGGACCTTGTAGAAGTCGAAGCTGGGCGCGGCCTCGGGCGTGGCGGGCGCCGGCTGGCTGGGGACCGCCGCCGGGGTGGCGGACGAGAACGGATTGTTGCCGGTGACCCAGAGCGCCACGCCCACGGCGAGCACCGCGCCGACGGTGAGGCCGATCAGCACGCCGGTGAAAATGGAATTGCCGCCGGAACGGCGGGTGTTGCGGGATGCGGGTTTTGCCATGGCTACATTTTCTCCGGGGCGGACACGCCGAGCAAGGCGAGGCCGTTGACGATCGCGATGCGGGTGGCGTCGGCCAGCGCCAGCCGGGCGAGCTTGGTCGCCGCATCATCGACCAGGAATTTCTCGGCGTTGTACCACGCGTGGAAGTCGCCCGCCAGCATCTGCAGGTAGTGCACCAGCAGGTGCGGCGCCAGGTCGCGCGCGGCGCCGGCGACGACCTCGGGGTATTCGGCCAGGCGCTGCATCAGCGCGAGTTCGTGCGGCGCGGCCAGCGGCGCGAGGTCGACGGCGTCGAGTGCGGCGGGCGTATCGCCCCATTCTTCAAAGACGCGGCAGATGCGCGCATGGGCGTACTGCACGTAGAACACCGGGTTGTCGGTGTTCTTGGCGACTGCCAGATCGACGTCGAAAATGTATTCGGTGTCGGCCTTGCGCGAGAGCAGGAAGAAGCGCACCGCGTCCTTGCTGGTCCAGTCGATGAGGTCGCGCAGGGTGACATAGCTGCCGGCGCGCTTGGATATCTTGACCTCCTCGCCGCCGCGCATGACCCGGATCATGGTGTGCAGCAGGTAGTCGGGATAGCCCTCGGGGATGCCGACGTTGGCCGCCTGCAGGCCGGCGCGCACGCGGGCGATGGTGCCGTGGTGGTCGGTGCCCTGGATGTTGATCGCGCGCTCGTAGCCGCGTTCCCACTTGGCGATGTGATAGGCGACGTCGGGCACGAAATAGGTGTAGCTGCCGTCGGACTTCTTCATCACGCGGTCCTTGTCGTCGCCGTAGTCGGTGGTCCGGAGCCACAGCGCGCCGTCCTGCTCGTAGGTTTTGCCGGCGTCGACGAGCCGCTTGACCGTCGCCTCCACCCGGCCGCTGGTGTATAGGCTCGACTCCAGATAATAGTGGTCGAAGCGCACCGCGAAGGCCTTGAGGTCGAGGTCCTGCTCGTGGCGCAGGTAGGCGACGGCGAACTGGCGGATGCTGTCGAGATCGTTGACGTCGCCGCTCGCGGTGTATTCGCGGTCGTCCGACTTGACGGTTTTCTTAGCCAGAAAATCCGCCGCGATGTCGGCGATGTAGTCGCCGTTGTAGGCGGTTTCCGGCCACGCAGCGTCGCCCGGCTTTGCGCCTTTCGCGCGCGCCTGCACGCTGTTGGCCAGCGTGGCGATCTGCACCCCGGCGTCGTTGTAGTAGAACTCGCGGCACACCTCCCAGCCCTGCGCCGCATACAGGTTGCAGATCGCGTCGCCGAGCGCCGCCTGGCGGCCGTGGCCGACGTGCAGCGGGCCGGTCGGGTTGGCCGAGACGAACTCGACCAGCACCTTGTGGCCGCGGCCCGCGTCGCCGCGGCCGAATTGCGCGCCTTCGGTGCGGACGCGCCGCACGATGCCGTGCCAGGCCGCGGGTGCGAGGTGGAAATTGATGAAGCCGGCGCCGGCGATTTCGGTTCTGGCGATCAGCGGGGACGCCGGCAGTTCGGTCAGGATCAGCTGCGCCAGCTCGCGCGGGTTGCGCTTCAGCGGCCGCGCCAGCTGCATCGCGGCGTTGCTGGAAAAGTCGCCGTGGTCGGGGTTTTTCGGGCGTTCGATCTCGAGGCTGACCGGGGCGTCGGGCGCCACCGTTTCGAGGGCTGCGCCGATCAGCAGGGCGATCTGGTCTTTGAGCGGATGGGTGTCGGACATGGGCTTACAAAGAGGACGCAGCAAGGTGCAGATTCTCTTTGTTCGGAATGGATAGCTGGCGATTATATGCGCCGCGCGCAGCGCATCAAAACACCAAGGGATCGACGTCGAGCGACCAGCGCGCCACGCGCGGCCGGATGCTGTCGAACTGCGGCCGCCAGTCTCGCACGAACGCCTGTAGGGCCTGGCGCTGCGCCGACTGGATCAGCAGCTGCGCGCGCTCCAGATTGGCCACGCGCGCCATCGGCGCAGGGGTGGCGGCGAACACGCTGACGCCGGCGGTGGCGGGCGCCAGCGCGGCAGCGCGCTGCAGGAAGGCGAGCGCCGCGTCCATGGTGGGTGCTTCGGCGCGCAACAGGACCTGGCGGGTGAACGGCGGCAGGTCGAGCTGGCGGCGTTCGGCCAGCAGCGCACGCGCGTAACCGGGGTAGTCGTGGCGCTGCAGGTAGCGGAACAGCGGATGGTCGGGGAAGGCGGTCTGGATCAGCACGCGGCCGGGTTTGTCGGCGCGTCCGGCGCGTCCGGCCACCTGCATCAGCTGGGCGAACAGGCGTTCGGTGGCGCGGAAGTCGGGGCTGTAGAGCGCGCCGTCGGTGTCGAGGATCAGCGCCAGCGTCATGTTGGGAAAGTCGTGGCCCTTGGCCAGCATCTGGGTGCCGACCAGGATGTCGATTTCGCCGCCGTGCACCGCCGCGCCGAGTTCGGCCCAGGCGCGCGGGCGCATGGTGTCGCGGTCGATGCGGCGGATGCGCGCGGCGGGCAGCAGCGCGGCGAGCGTCTCCTCCAGCCGCTGGGTGCCCTGGCCGAGCGGCTTCAAGTCCGGGTTGCCGCAGCCGGGACATTCGGGCGGGATGCGCGTCTCGAGCCCGCAGTGGTGGCACTTCAACCGGTGTGCGCTGCGGTGCAGCACCAGCCGCGCCGAGCAGCGCGGGCAGGGCGACACCCAGCCGCAGCTCGGGCAGTACAGTGCCGGGGCGTAGCCGCGCCGGTTGAGGAACACCAGGCTTTGCTCGCCGCGCGCCAGGGTGTCGGTCAGCGCCTGCAGGGCGGGGCGGGTGAGGCCGTTGTCGAGCGGAATGTGCTTGAGGTCGACCAGTTCGATGTCCGGCAGCCGCGCCTGGCTGATCGCGCGCTGCTTCAGCTCGATCAGCCGGTAACGCCCGGAAAGCGCCTGCGCGTAGCTTTCCAGCGAGGGTGTGGCGGAGCCGAGCACCACCGGCACGCCGCACTGCTTGCCGCGCGCGATGGCGACGTCGCGTGCCGAATAGCGCAGGCTGTCCTGCTG
>JAHJNP010000207.1 GCA_018820745.1 Gammaproteobacteria bacterium | reverse complement strand
TAGAAAGGGTTTTTTTCATGGTGCCCCTCACTGTCCGTGGTGGCCATGCTGGCCCTGGTCTACGCCATTGCCGGCTGGCTGCGCTTCGCGCAGATAAGTGCGCCAGCCCCCGATTTCGCCAACCCGCTCGTTGGACTGGCGCCAGTCCTGCAGCGGCTCGTCGCGCCAGCGCTGATACTGCTTGAAAAGGGTGGCAGCGGCCGGTTCAGGTGGCTCGGCCCCGGCAGCATGCGCCGGAGCCGCCAGCAGCCATGCGCATGCCAGTGCCGCCGCGCCAGAGAATCGGGCGCGCGCCGGCGATACCGCGCGACGGGAAAAAATATTCAACATGATGAACCTCGCAAACCACGCGGCGAACTCGCCGCAATCAGAATCGGCTGACGTCGAAATGAGTCAGCATGGCACGCCGGTTGCCGGCGCGAATTCAGGCGAGGAAGTGTCTGGGCGGTCGTTCGGGACCGCTGGGGACGAAGCCGCTGAAGGATGCGGCGGGCTGCGAAATGAAACGGATTGAAGCCGGTACGATCGCAGCGCTGTTGGTGGCCGGGATCGGCAGCACCGACGCCAGCGCACACGCGGTGCAGTGCTTGCAGTTGTGTTGTGCGGGCGGGCTGTCCGGTTGTTCTGGCTCATGGCAGGCTGCCGCCATCTCGCCGGCCATCGCCATCGGCGCCACCGCAGCCTGATCCGCGAAGGTGCAGCCCAGCATGGCAGCAGACGCAAACGTCTGCACCGGCAGGGCCAGCATCATCAGAAACAGCAGGAATCGGTGGAAGCGAGTGCGCACGCGGCGAGTGTACTCAAAAAACAAAGTCTGCCCAAGAGACCGTGGCCCGGCCGTTCGAGTTCCCATCCGGAAAATCGATCATGAGCGCCGCTTGCGCGGCTCGTAATGCACCACGGCGCGCATGATTTCGGAGTAGGGGTACTCGTCGCTGCCGCCGAAGTGCGCGTTGGCCTGCAACACGGTGATGGCGATGTCGGTGGTTTCATCCCCCGCGCCAGCCAGCGCTTGTGCCAGCCCGCGCACGCCACCACACTGGGCGCGTATTTCCTTGCCGAACGGCCACGGCGCATCGGGATTGAGCTTCAGCGCGAACTGCGCATTGTCGTGCAGCGCCCGGTAGAACGTCAGGCAGTGCCCGCGCACCGCCGGGTCGCCGCAGGCGATGGCCTCGCGCTCGGCCAGGTTGAGCTTGCGCGACCGGCCGCAGCGTACACAGCACGACAACAAGGCCCGCTCAAACGGGCAACTGTGTTCGATGTAGGCCTTGCGGGCCAGCTTGTACGCGTCTTCGTTGTACTCGGCCATATCAACTTAACTTCCTGAAAGTTGCCCGGACGCCGTAGCGAACCCCGTCCACCCGCGAGCGCAGTGGTGTGTAAGCCGATCAATCGGCAACAACCACATACTAAAGCCCCTGAAGCGCCGACAACCACGCTCAGCGGGGCAAGCCAGCAGCGCAGCAGCCGGAAGGTATTGAAATACATGAGGATGGCAGGCGGCGCACGTTCCAAAATCACAGGTGCGCCGTAGGTTTGTAAGTGACTTTTACCAGTCGTCGCCGGACAGGGTCTTTTCAATTGCGCGCTCGGCTGTGAGCGCCTCCTGCGCGGCGATTTCGTTCTCGGCGAAGATCATCTTGTATTTGTCGCCGCTCTTGGGATCGAGCGTCTTGCGCAGTTCGTTGGTGTGCGCGCGGGCTTCCTTGAAGCTCGCCCACTCGCCCTGTATTTCCAGCACCTTGAACATTCCCATCCGGAAAACGTAGTAAGGCATGATCGCTCCTAACTCAACCTGCCGTGACACTGCTTGTATTTCTTGCCCGAACCGCACGGGCAGGGGTCGTTGCGGCCGACCTTGGGATAGGCGTCAGCCGGCGTGGGCCTGGCGACGGCGGCCTCGGCGAAATCCTGCGCCTCGTCGTAACCGGCATGCTGGTATTGCACGTTGGACGGCTCTTCGAGCAACTCGACCTGCACATCCTCGGGTGCGCGAATCTGCACGGTGCAGGTGATCTGCGTGACCTCGGCCTTGATCGCGGCCAGCATGCCGGAGAACAGTTCGAACGCCTCGCGCTTGTATTCCTGCTTCGGCTGCTTCTGCGCGTAGCCGCGCAGGTGGATGCCCTGGCGCAGGTGGTCCAGCGCCGACAGGTGCTCGCGCCAGTGGCTGTCGATGCTTTGCAGCATCACCGCGCGCTCGAACTGGCGCAGGCCCTCGACGCCGACCTGCGCTTCCTTCTCCTGGTAGGCTGCATCGGCGGCATCCATGATCTTCTTGCGCAGACCGCCCTCGTTCAAGGTCTTGTCTTCATCCAGCCATTGCTGCAAGGGCAGCTCGAGCGAGAACTGCGCGGCCAGCGTTTTTTCCAGGCCAGCCACGTCCCACTGCTCGTCCATGCTGCCCGGCGCGATGTGCTGGTCGATGGTGTCGTTCAGCACATCGTAGCGCATGGCACGGATGGTGTCGGCAATGTCGGTGCTCGCCAGCAGCTCGTTGCGCTGCTCGTAGATCACCTTGCGCTGGTCGTTGGAGACGTCGTCGTATTCGAGCAGCTGCTTGCGGATGTCGAAGTTGCGCTGCTCGACCTTGCGCTGCGCGTTCTCGATCGCGCGCGTCACCCACGGATGTTCGATCGCCTCACCCTCGGGCATCTTCAGGCGGTTCATGATCGCGGCGACGCGGTCGGAGGCGAAGATGCGCAAGAGCGGGTCTTCCAGCGACAGGAAGAAGCGGCTGGAGCCGGGGTCGCCCTGGCGTCCGGAACGGCCGCGCAGCTGGTTGTCGACGCGACGCGATTCGTGGCGCTCGGTGCCGATGATGTGCAGGCCGCCGGCCGCCAGCACGGCGTCGTGGCGCACCTGCCAGTCGGCCTTGAGCGCTGCCAGGCGGGCCGCTTTCTCGCTGTCCGACAGCGCTTCGTCATGCTGGATCGCGTCGACTTCCTTCTGGATGCTGCCGCCCAGCACGATGTCGGTGCCGCGGCCCGCCATGTTGGTGGCGATGGTGATGCC
>JAHJNP010000017.1 GCA_018820745.1 Gammaproteobacteria bacterium | reverse complement strand
CGATGCCGCATACCGACTGGCTGGCCTGGTATTCCTTCCAGCCCGAACCGGCCAGGTAGCCGCGCACGATGGCTTCCACCGGCAGCGCCTTGAGCTTTCGGACCACGATGGCGCGGCCGGCCACCTGGTCGCGCTCGTTTTCAGTGACGACAGATTCCGGCGCAATGTCGAGCGCCTGGCTCGGCACGATGGATTTGAGCTTGTCGAACCAGAAGGCCGAGACGCGGGTCAGCACCTCGCCCTTGCCGGGAATCGGCGTCGGCATCACCACATCGAACGCCGACAGGCGGTCGGTGGTGACGATCAACAGCTTGTCGTCGCCGACGGCGTAGATATCGCGCACCTTGCCGCGATGCACCAGCGGCAGGGAAGCGATGCGCGATTCGAGCAGGGGTTGGCCGAGCAGTGGTGCGGACATGGCAGACGAGGCAGGATCGGAAGAGCCGGCATTATAGCCGCCGCGATAAAGGTCGCTCTGCTCGTATACGCCGCGCAACTCACGCAGCGCCACCAGCAGGATCGCCGCCAGCGGTACCGCCAGCAGCACGCCGACAAAGCCGAACAACTGGCCGAATGCGGCCAGGGCGAAGATGACGGCCACCGGATGCAGGCCGACCCGTTCACCGACGATGCGCGGCGTAATCACGTAGCCTTCGATGAGCTGGCCGACCAGGAAAATCCCCGCCACCCAGGCCACCCCGCTCCAGTCGGCAAACTGCAACAGCGCCACCAGCAAGGCCAGCGTCAGGCCCAAGCCGATTCCGAGAAAAGGCACGAAGGACAGCAGTCCGGTGAGAATGCCGATCGGCAGGGCGTAATCGAGCCCCAGCACCCACAGGGCAATGCCGTGATACAGCGCGAGGAGGGTCATGACCGCCAGCTGCCCGCGCATGAATTCGCCGACCACCGCGTCCATCGCGCGTGCGACGCGGGTGACACGCTCCATCCAGTCGCGCGGCACCAGCGCGGCGACGCGCGCCACCATCACGTCCCAGTCCTTCAGCAGATAAAACATCACGACCGGAATCAGCAGCAGGTTGACCACCACGCCCAAGACGGCAAGCGCGCCGGTTTGCAGGGTGGGCAGCCAGTTGGCGCTGTTTTCGGTCGCCTGTTCGGTCAGCCAGCTTTTGAGCGCATCGAGATTGGGGTCGATGGTGATGCCGAGGGTCTGCTGCAGCCAGGGCAGAAAGCGGGTTTGCAGCAGGTCGAGGGCGGCCGGGAGGCGCTGGCTCAGTTCGGCAATTTGGCCTTGAAACAGGGGCAAGGCAATCAGAACCAGGCCAAAGACGGCGAGTCCGGCCAGCACGATCACCGCAACGGTTCCGGCGACGCGCGACCACCCGTGCGCTTCCAGGCGGTCGACCAGCGGGTCGAAGATGTAGGCGAGCAGAGCGCCGGCCAGGAAGGGGGTGAGAATGGGGCCCAGCAGGTAGATCAGGCCGCCCGTGACGAGCAGCACGGCGAGGGCAAGCCAGGGGCGGTAGAACGGGCGGGGAGTCGACATAGGCGGTAAAATACCGCACTTTTTGATTCTGGAGTCGGGTGTGTCTTCCATTTCCTATAAAGATGCCGGCGTCGATATTGACGCCGGTGATGCCCTGGTCGAGCGCATCAAGCCGCTGGCCAGGCGCACCATGCGTCCCGAAGTGCTGACGGGCATCGGCGGCTTTGGCGCGCTGGTCGAGATTTCCAAGAAATTCAAGGAGCCGGTGCTGGTCTCCGGCACCGACGGCGTCGGCACCAAGCTCAAGCTGGCGTTCGAACTGAACCGCCACGACACCGTTGGCATCGACCTGGTGGCGATGAGCGTCAACGACATCCTGGTGCAGGGCGCAGAACCCCTGTTCTTCCTCGACTACTTCGCCTGCGGCAAGCTCTCGCTCGACACCGCCGAAGCGGTGATCGCCGGCATCGCCACCGGCTGCGAGCAGGCCGGCTGCGCCTTGATCGGCGGCGAAACCGCCGAGATGCCCGGCATGTATGTCGACGGCGAGTACGATCTCGCCGGCTTTGCCGTGGGCGTGGTGGAAAAATCGAAAGTCATCGGCGGCCAGACCATCGTCGCGGGCGACGTCGTGCTGGGTCTGGCGTCTTCCGGCGCGCATTCCAACGGCTACTCGCTGATCCGCAAGCTGATCGACCTCAGCCACATTGGCTTCAAGTCCGATTTTCACGGCCGCCCGTTTGCCGACGCCGTGATGGCGCCGACGCGGATCTACGTCAAGCCGCTTCTGGCGCTGATCGAAACGCTCAACGTAAAAGGCATGGCGCACATCACCGGCGGCGGCATCACCGGCAACCTGCCGCGCTGCCTGCCCGAGAGCCTCGCCGCACGCGTCGATCCGGCCAGCTG
>JAHJNP010000206.1 GCA_018820745.1 Gammaproteobacteria bacterium | reverse complement strand
CACCCCACTGAAGCCGTCCTGGAACTGGCGCGCCAGCCCGGCGTCGTCGTCACCGGCAGCGTGCCCGACGTGCGGCCCTGGCTGGCCCATGCCGCCTGCGCGGTCGCCCCGCTGCGCATCGCGCGCGGCGTGCAGAACAAGGTGCTCGAAGCGATGGCGATGGCGCGTCCCGTCGTCGCCAGCGCCCAGGCCGCCGAGGGCATCCGTGCCGAGGCCGGGCGCGACTTCACGCTGGCACTGGGCGAGGCCGACTTCGCCCACGCCGTCGTCGCCCAATTGCAGGTCGTGTCTTCTGCCGCGCCTGCGCGCGACTGTATCCTCGCCCACTACGACTGGGCCCGCAATCTGAGCACGATCGACCCCCTGTTTGAACAGGCAGCGGTCGTGCCCCCCATCCTGGAGACCTGCCCCGCATGAGCGCACTGCCCGATGCCCTTCCCGCCGTTCCCTCGCGCAGCAACTGGCTGCTGTCGGGCGCGCTGACCCTCGGCGTCCTGCTGGTCCTGGCCGGCGTGTTCTGGCCGACGTTCTACTCGATGGTCGAAATATGGGAGCGCTCGGAGACCTTTACCCACGGCTACCTCATTTTCCCCATCAGCGCCTGGCTCATCTGGCGCCAGCGCGATGAGCTGGCGCAGATGCAGCCGCGGCCCGACCTGCGCGGACTGATCCTGCTGGCCGCCGCCGGCACCGGCTGGCTGCTGGCGGATGCCGGCAGCGTCAACGTCGTTGCGCAATACGCGTTCATTGCCATGCTGGTAGCGGCGGTCTGGACGCTGCTCGGCTGGCGCTTCGTGTGGGCCGCATTCTTTCCCCTGATGTTCCTGTTCTTCGCGGTGCCGGTGGGCGAGTTCCTGATCCAGCCGCTGATGGGGGTGACGGCCGATTTCACCGTGGCGATGCTGCAGCTAACCGGCATCCCGGTGTATCGCGAAGGCACGTTCTTCAGCATCCCCAGCGGCGACTGGTCGGTGGTCGAAGGTTGCTCCGGGCTGCGCTATCTGATCGCCTCGGTCACGCTCGGCGTGCTCTACGCCTACCTCACCTACCGCTCGTGGAAACGGCGGCTGCTGTTCTCGATCGCCGCCATCGTCGTGCCGATCTTCGCCAACAGCGGGCGCGCCTACATGATCGTGATGATCGCCCACCTGTCCGACATGAAACTGGCGCTAGGCGTCGATCACTACATCTACGGCTGGGTGTTTTTCGGCCTGGTCATGCTGCTGCTGTTCTGGATCGGCAGCTTCTGGCGCGAGGACGACCAGCCCGAGCCCGGCCAGTCGCAACCCGGCGGCGCGCCGTCGGCTGCGGCGCCCGCACGGCCGCGCCTGCCGATGGTGATCGCAGTCCTGCTGGTCGCGGGCCTGTGGCCGGCCTACGCCAGCTGGCTCGCCGCGCGCCCGCTGCCGGCCATGCCGGAATTACAGGTCGAGTCGCAGGGCGGCTGGCAGCCGGCCGCGACCTTCACCAGTTGGACGCCGCACTGGGTCGGTGCCGACCGCCAGCTGCGCCAGTCGTATACCCAGGCCGGACGCAAGGTGCTGCTGGAACTCAATTACTACGTCACCCAGCGGCAGGATGCCGAACTCATCAACTCGCAGAACTTCATGATCCGGCAGAAAGACCCGGCCTGGTCGAACGTCGGCGAAACCCGCGTCACGGTGAAAATCGGCGGCCAAGCGCGGCAGGTGCGGCAGGCCAAGCTGCGCGGCAGCGATGGCCAGCGGCTGCTGGTATGGCAGTGGAACCTGATCAACCAGCATCCTGTCGCCAACGACCAGGCCGCGAAGCTGGTCCTGGCGCTCGACCGCGTGCGGCTGCAGCGCGACGACGGCCTGTCGGTGCTGATCGCCACCCCGTACGATGCGGCGGACCACGCGACTGCGGTCGCCACCCTGGCGCGCTTTGCCGCCGACATGGAGCCGGCGATCGGGGGCGCGCTCGATCAGGTTGACGGGCGGTGACCGCACACATCGTGCATATCGTCCACCGCTTCGACACCGGTGGGATGGAAAACGGCATGGTTAACCTGTTCAACGCCCTGCCGCCGGACCGTTTTCGCCACACCGTGGTATCGCTCACCGACTACAGCGATTTCCGCCGGCGAATTACCGCGCAGCCGGTCGCCTTCCACGCGCTGCATCGCGCCCCCGGGCATGGCTTCGGCTGGACGCTGCGCTTATGGAAGCTGCTGCGAAGCCTCAAGCCCGATCTGGTGCACACCCGCAACCTGGCGGCGCTGGAGGGGCAGTTCGTCGCCGCGGCCGCCGGCATTCGCGCCACCGTGCACGGTGAGCATGGGCGCGACGTGTTCGACCTGTATGGCCAGAACTGGAAATACAACCTGCTGCGCCGCGCTGCCAAGCCCTTCGTCTCGAACTACATTGCCGTGAGCCAGGACCTTGAGACCTGGCTGCGTCTGGCCATCCGCGTGCCACCGCGTAAATTGCACCATATCTACAACGGCGTCGACAGCGAAAAATTCCATCCGCGCGAAGGGGCGCGGCCGGCGTTTGCCCATCCCGACAGCATCGTGTTCGGCTCGGTGGGGCGCATGGTCGCGGTCAAGGATTACCCCACGCTCACCCGCGCCTTCATCCAGCTGGTGCGCCAGCAACCCGAGCGTGCCGCGCGCGCGCGACTGGTCATCGTCGGCGAAGGCCCGGCCCGCAAGACCTGTCTCGACCTGCTACAGGCCGCCGGCCTGGCGCACTTAGCCTGGCTGCCAGGTGCGCGTGAAGACATTGCGGACATCATGCAGGTGCTCGACGTGTTCGTGCTGCCGTCCAAAAACGAGGGGATTTCCAATACCATTCTGGAAGCGCTGGCGAGCGGCCTGCCGGTGATTGCCACCGCGGTGGGCGGCAACCTCGAACTGGTGGAAGAGGGCATCAACGGCATGCTGGTTCAGCCGGGCGATGTGGGCGGCATGGCACAGGCCTTGCTCGGTTATCTGGATGCACCGGCGCGCATTGCCGAACACGGTGGCAACGCTCGGCAGCACGCCGTGCAGCGCTTCAGTATTCCGGTCATGGCCGAGGCCTATGCCACGGTGTACGACCAGACGCTGCAACGCTGGCGCTGAGGCGCCGTCAGGCAGCCTGAAAACTCGACAGGAACTGGACACAACTATGTGCGGCATCACCGGCATTTTCGATACCCGCGGCGTGAACGATATTTCACGCGAGCTGCTACATCGCATGAACGAGACCCAGTTCCATCGCGGTCCAGACGAGGGGGGGCTGCACCTGGAACCAGGATTGGGGTTGGGGCATCGGCGCCTGTCGATCATCGACCTGTCCACCGGCCAGCAACCGCTGTTCAATGAGGACGGCAGCGTCGTCGTCGTGTTCAACGGCGAAATCTACAACTTCCAGGAACTGGTGCCCGAGCTCGAATCACTCGGCCACACCTTCCGCACTCATTCTGACACTGAGGTCATCGTCCACGCCTGGGAAGCTTGGGGCGAAGCCTGTGTCGTGCGTTTTCGGGGGATGTTCGCTTTTGCGCTGTGGGACCGCAAGCAGGAAACCCTGTTCGTGGTGCGCGACCGCTTCGGCGTCAAGCCGCTGTATTACGCCTTCCTCGACACCGGCGAATTCATTTTCGGCTCCGAGCTGAAATCCTTGATGGCGCACCCCAGTCTGGCGCGCGACATCGATCCGCTGGCGGTCGAGGAATATTTTGCCT
>JAHJNP010000205.1 GCA_018820745.1 Gammaproteobacteria bacterium | reverse complement strand
CGTCAGCCAGCCTTCGCCGCTGCCCTTCTTGTGCGGCGGCAGCTTGTCGAGCACGCTGGCGGTGCACAGCACGCGGGTGTCGCCCATGGTGACGAGCACCGAGCCTTCGGCGTGCCGGGTGAACTGGCGGATGAAAGACAGGGCGCGCAGCGCATCGGGCGCGCGGCCGCTGGGACGGGCGCCGGGGTAAGCAGGGGGGTTGGACATGGCGGGTTGTTCAAAACGGAAAGCGTGATTTTACCGCGTCGCGCGCGCCCCACCCACAAAGCCCGCACCCGGGCTATTTGGCGGAGATTTTCTGGATGGCCTGCTGGATTTCGGCGATTGCACGCTCGATTTCGTCGTCCGACACCGCCGGCGAGCCGGATAGGGGGCGCATTGCGTTGATCTGCGTGGTGACGCCGCCATCCGGCAGTGCCAGGGTGGAAATCGAGTCCTTGCTCGGCATCCGCGCCTCGCCCCAGGTCATGGCGATCAGGCTGAGGTTGTCGCCGTGCTCGCCGCCGCGGAATTCGGCGTGATCCATCAGGTGACGCACCGCGTCTTCCAGCGTGTAGGCATGCAGCAGGGCCGATATTTCAGGGATGCTGATCATGCCCCAGATGCCGTCGGTGCACAGCAGCATGGTATCGGCGTCGTGCAGTGGGATCGGCGCGCTGCATTCCACCTGCGGCGGGACGTAGCCCCCCAGGCAGTTGGACACCTTGTTGCGCTCCGGGTGAGTGCCCGCCTCCTCTTCGCTGATGATGCCGTTGCGCACCAGCTGGGCCACCGCAGTGTGGTCTTCGGTGCGCGAAAGCAGGCTGCCGTCGCTGAACAGGTACAGCCGAGAATCGCCCACATGCGCCCAGTACGCCGTATTGTCCTGGATGACGGCGACGACACTGGTGGTATGGGGGATTTCCAGCAGATCCTGCTCGACCGCGTAATCGTTGATCGCATAGTGCGCGCGCGTGGTCGCATCGGCCAGGAAGGCCATGGGGTCGTCCAGGCGCGGCTTGGCCATTTTCTGGAACTGGTCGGTCAGCGTCTGCACCGCGATCTGCGCGGCGATTTCGCCGTGCATGTGACCGCCCATGCCGTCCGCCACCACCATCAGCAGCGCTTCGCGGCTGTAGGAATAGGCAACCCGGTCCTGGTTGTTCTTGCGCCCGCCCTGACGTGACGCCTGGTAGATGGTGAATTTCATTTCAACCTGGAACCTTCAGCTGGGCGCGCCCGAGGGCATGTCCGGGCGGGTGCCTGCCGCGAAGTGAGGCGGCCGCAGGCCGGGGCCCGCAACGACGAGCGACAAAGGCGGACGCCCGACCCCGGGCGTGCCAGCGAGTGCTGCGCCAAGACCGCCCAACGGGCGAGCGTCTGGCGGCGTACCTTGCGGGTGCGTAGCGGTCTCACCCGGCCGGCGAGCGTGCTCGCAGGCGGAAAAACAAGTATCAAGCGGCATCCCATGATGTTTCAAGCGGTCAACTGAGGCGTTCAGGTTCACTACTTTAAAACAATTCGCGGCTCAGTGAGCGTTTGATGCTGGTCAGCAGCGAAGAACGGGGCGGCTTCATCGCGCTGTTGTCCATCAGCACTTTCTGCAGACTGAATACGCTTTGCAGGCGTTCCATATAGTTGAGCTTGAGGCACTGGTCGATGGTTTCCAGCAGCTGGTCCGAGTAGGCTCCACGCCAGTTCACCGTTGCCGGCACCAGCTTGTCGTTGAGCAGCCGCGCATCGGCCGCCTGCGGCGGGTAGCCCGCCAGGCTGGCGTACAGGCTGGCGCCGACGCTGTAGATGTCGGTCCACGGCCCCAGCCGTTCGCGGTTGTGATACTGCTCGGGAGCGGCGAAGCCGGGGGTGTACATGGGCTGCAGCTTGGTTTCTTCCTGGCTGAGCGTCTGCCGCGCCGCGCCGAAGTCGATCAGGACGGGCGAGCCGTCCAGGCGGATGTACAGATTCGACGGCTTGATGTCCAGATGCAGCAGCTTGTGCGTGTGCACCTCGCGCAGGCCGTTCATCAGCTGCGCGAACACCCGCCGGATGAAGCTCTCGCGGATGGTGCCGCGGTTGGCCTGGATGTGCTGTTGCAGCGTTTTGCCGCGTTCGAAGCGCATCACCATGTAGACGGTGTCGTTGGCGCGGAAGAAGTTGGTCACGCGGATGACATTGGGATGGTCAATGCACGCCAGCGCCCGCCCCTCCTCGAAAAAACACTTCATGCCGTGGCGGAAGATGTTGTTGTTCTCGGTCGAGCTGGCCTGCACAATGACCGAGCCTTCGGTGCGCAGCACCAGCTGGCCCGGCAGGTATTCCTTGATCGCCACCGACTGGTTATTGTCGTCACGCGCCAGATACACCATGCTGAAGCCGCCACCGCCGATCTTGCGTACGATGGTGTATTCATTCAGCCGGTAGCCGTTGGGCAGCGCCTGGTTGGGTTGAGTCGCCATAGTCGAACGTCTATTATCTTTGTCTGTTAATCGGCCATGCCGAAAAGCTTGCCCCGGCTCCGAACCGGCAATCTATTTACATAACGCATATTCAAAACCATCCATGACAGCCAGCATGACCGGGTTTGCCGCCCACAGCCTCAACCTCGATCATGCCAGCGTCAGCATCGACCTGCGCAGCGTCAATCAGCGCTTTCTCGAACTGCATTTTCGCCTGGGCGACGAATTCCGCGCCCTCGAGCCGCAACTGCGCGAGCTAATCAATCAACGCCTCGCACGCGGCAAAGTCGAATGCCGCATCAGCCTGGCCGTGTTGCCGGCTGACTCGCTTGATAACGGCTTGAATCCGGGCATTCTTGAGCGCCTTGCACACTGGCAGGCGGCCGTGCTGCAGCGCCTGCCCGACAGCGCCCCGCTTTCGGTCAATGAGATTCTGCGCTGGCCCGGCGCGGTGCAGACCGCCGCCCTGTCGCAGGATGCGCTGAACGAGGCGGCACTGGCGGGCGTGTGCGAGGCGCTGGACGAACTGGCCGAGAGCCGCCAGCGCGAAGGCGCCAGGCTGAAACAGCACATCCTCGACCGGCTCGCCGCCGCCGAAGCGCAAGTGGCCAGTCTGGTACCGCTGCTGCCCGCGCTGGCCGCCGCCCAGCGCGAAAAACTGACGGAACGCCTGCACGACGCGCTGGGCGAGGCGGGACACGAACGACTGGCGCAGGAAATCGTGCTGGCGGCGCAAAAAGCCGATATCGATGAGGAATGCTCCCGCCTGGCCACCCACTTTGCCGAGGTGCGCCGCGTGCTGAACCAGACCGGCGCCGTCGGCAAGCGGCTCGACTTCCTGATGCAGGAGCTGCATCGCGAGGCCAATACCCTGGGTGCGAAATCGGTGGCGGTGGAAACCTCGCGCGTCTCGCTCGAACTCAAGGTGCTGATCGAGCAGATGCGTGAACAGGTGCAGAATATCGAATGACATTTATCCGCGAAGGATGCGGGTAGCCGCGAAGAATGAAGAATAGAGATCAATTGCTTCCCTTTGCGTTTCCTCGCATCCTTCGCGGGCAGGCTTTTATATAGAAAGACAGGACATCCGGAACGATCATGACCCCCACCCATAGCGAAGGCGTGCTCTACGTCGTCAGCGCGCCCTCCGGCGCCGGCAAGACCAGCCTGGTCAAGGCACTGTTAAAGGCAGACCCGGCGATCCGCCTGTCTATTTCCTACACCACACGTGCGCCGCGTCCCGGCGAGACCGACGGTCGCGACTACCATTTCGTCAACCGCGAACGCTTTGAAGTAATGCTGGCCGAAGACGAGTTTCTCGAACACGCCGAGGTATACGGCAATTTCTACGGCACCTCGAAAGGCAGCATCTCCCGCGATCTCAACGCCGGCCACGACCTTCTGCTGGAAATCGACTGGCAGGGCGCGGAACAGGTCAAGCAGCATTTTCCGCAATCCGCGTCGATATTCATCCTGCCGCCTTCCTTCAGTGCGCTGCGAACCCGCCTGGCCGGTCGCGGCCAGGACAGCGACGAGGTCATCGAGCGGCGGCTGGCCGCCGCCGCCCATGACGTCGCTCACGCCGAGGCGTTCGACTATATAATCGTCAATGATGACTTCGACCATGCCCTGCTGGACCTGGTCGCCATCACCCGCAGTGTTCGCCTTGAGGCGGCGCGCCAGCTTGACCGGCATGCCGCGCTGTTCGACGAATTCCGACGTATCTAAGGCGCACCCCCGCGCCGCCTGAAGCAGGAGTATCCGTATGGCCCGCATCACCGTTGATGATTGCATTGAGATGTTCCCCAACCGTTTCGAGCTGACCCTCGCCGTGACCTACCGCGCACGCCAGCTGGCTCAGGGCTCGCAACCCATGGTCGAGTCCAAGGACAAAGCCATCGTCACCGCACTGCGGGAAATCGCCGCAGGCAAGGTCGGGCGTGAAATCCTCAACCGGGGCCGTGCCTGAGCGGCATCCCCCAGGTCAACCGGCGCACGCCACCAGCCGCGCGCCGGCGATGACGCACGAATTCGAATCGCTGCGTCCGGCCCTGGCCTATCTGTCGCCTGACGAAATCAGCCAGATCGAGCAGGCCTACGAATTCAGCCGCAGTGCCCACGAAGGGCAATTCCGCAAGAGCGGCGAACCCTATATCTCCCACCCGCTTGCCGTTGCCGGCATTCTCGCCGGCTGGCATCTTGACGCGCAGACCCTGTGCGCCGCGCTGCTGCACGATGTGGTGGAAGACACCCCGGCCACGGTGAACGAAATCGAGGCCCGCTACGGCAAGGCGGTCGCGCTGCTGGTCGAGGGCGTCTCCAAGCTCGACAAGCTGGCCTTCGCCTCCGAGCAGCACGCGCAGGCAGAAAACTTCCGCAAGATGCTGCTGGCGATGGCGCAGGATGTGCGGGTGATCCTGGTCAAGCTGGCCGACCGCCTGCACAACATGCACACCATGGGTTCGATGCCGGCCGAAAAGCGCCGCCGCATTGCCACCGAGACGCTGGAGATCTACGCCCCCATCGCCAACCGGCTGGGGCTGCATTCGGTCTACCAGGAGCTGGAGGACCTCGGCTTCCGCTACAGCCATCCCAACCGCTACCAGGTGCTGGCCAAGGCGGTGAAGGCGGCGCGCGGCAATCGCCGCGAGCTGGTCGACAAGATCAAGGTCGCCTTGCAGGAGAAGCTCGAGCAGGCCGGCATCGAAGCCACCATCACAGGCCGCGAGAAGCACCTCTACAGCATCTACCGCAAGATGCAGGAAAAGAACCTGGCGTTCTCCGAGGTGTTCGACATCTACGGCTTTCGCGTGGTGGTGCGCGACCAGCCGACCTGCTATATGGCGCTGGGCGCACTGCATGCGCTGTACAAACCGATCCCCGGCAAGTTCAAGGACTACATCGCGATCCCCAAGGCCAACGGCTACCAGTCGCTGCATTCGATCCTGTTCGGTCCCAACGGCACCCCGATCGAGATCCAGATCCGCACCGCCGACATGAACCGGCTGGCCGAATCCGGCGTCACCTCGCACTGGATGTACAAATCCGCCGAGTCAGCGCTCAACGACGTGCAGACGCGCACCCACCGCTGGCTGCAGTCGCTGCTCGACATTCACGCCGACCACGGCGATTCGCCCGAATTCCTCGAACACATCAAGATCGACCTGTTTCCAGACGAAGTCTATGTGTTCACCCCCAAGGGCAAGATCATGGCGCTGCCGCGCGGCGCCACCGCGGTGGACTTTGCCTTTGCCGTCCACACCGACGTCGGCCGCCACTGCATCGCGGTGAAGATCAATTACGAACTGATGCCGCTACGTACCCAGCTTCGCAACGGCGACCACGTCGAGATCCTCACCGCCGCCAATGCCAGCCCCAACGCCGCCTGGCTCAATTTTGTCGTCACCGGCAAGGCGCGCTCGCACATCCGCAACTACCTGCGCAACACGCGGGTGGAAGAGGCGGCGGCGCTGGGTGAACGCCTGCTCAAGAACGCCATTGCCGCGCTCCATCCCGAACCGATCGAGCCCGACCCGGCGGTGTGGGACCGCGTGGTCAAGGACTACGGCCTGCAGACCCGCGAGGAATTGTTCGCCGGGATCGGCCTGGGACGCAAACTGCCGCTGGTGGTGGCACACCAGCTGCTGCACGTGCAGGGCGAAAAAACCGGCGAACCGGCGCATCCCCACGCCATCAGCATCCGCGGCACCGAAGGCGTCGCAGTCGAACTGGCGCAGTGCTGCCACCCGATTCCCGGCGACCCGATTCTAGGCTTCATCCACAAGGATCGCGGCCTCATCATCCATACCCACGACTGCACTTCGATCCGGGCCTTCCGCACCGACCCGGACAAATGGCTGGACGTCGAATGGGAAGCCGAGCCCGGCCACATGTTCGACGTTTCGATCAAGGTCGTCGTCGGCAACCAGCGCGGCGTGCTGGCCAAGGTCGCGGCCGCGATCGCCGAACACGGCTCCAACATCGGCAACATCGCAATGGAAGAAGAGGACGGCAGCCCCTACACCGTGCTGTACTTCACCGTGCAGGTGGAAAACCGCATGCATCTCGCACGCGTGATGCGCGGCCTGCGCGTGCTGCCCGACGTGGTGCGGATTTTCCGCATCAAGGGCAAAAAGGACGGCCGCGCCGCGCCGCCCCAATAAGCATCCCCCAACCTGGAATCCAGCATGAACAAAAGCATCATCCAGACCGCCGACGCCCCAGCCGCGATCGGCACCTATTCGCAGGCCGTGCGGGTCGACCACACTGTCTACATGTCTGG
>JAHJNP010000204.1 GCA_018820745.1 Gammaproteobacteria bacterium | reverse complement strand
TGAAGGAATCGCTCGAAGCCGGGCGCGATCTGTCGACCGCCATGCGCCAGCATCCCGAGGTCTTCACCCCGTTCTATGTCGCGATGGTGCGGGTGGGGGAGGCGACCGGGCGCCTCGACGAGATCTTCCTGCGGATGTTCGAACACCTTGAGTTCGAACGCGAAACCCGCGCCCGCATCAAGGAAGCCCTGCGCTACCCGAGCTTCGTCATGATCGCCATGGTGGTCGCGGTTGCGGTGATCAATGTCTTCGTCATCCCGGCCTTTGCCAAGGTCTACGCCGGCCTCGGCGCTGAACTGCCGCTGATGACGAAAATTCTCATCGAGACCTCGCGCCTCACCCTGGCCTATGGCTGGTTCATGCTGGCGGGCTTGGTGCTGGCGGTGGCCGGGTTTCGCGTGTGGTGCGCCACCGACGCCGGGCGGCTGATATGGGACCGCTTCAAGCTCAGATTGCCGCTCACCGGTTCGATCATCCTGCGCAGCACCCTCGCCCGTTTTGCACGCACCTTTTCGCTGTCCCTGAAAAGCGGCATTCCCGCGGCGCAGGCGCTCTCGGTGGTGGCCGAAGTCACCGACAACGCCTGGGTCGCCTCGCGCGTCGAGCAGATGCGCAACGGCATCGAGCGCGGCGAATCCATCCTGCGCACCGCGCAGACCGCGGCCGTGTTCAACCCGGTGGTGCTGCAGATGATCGCCGTCGGCGAGGAAACCGGCAGCGTCGACGAACTGATGCAGGAAGTCGCCGACATGTACGAGCGCGAGGTGGACTACGAAATCAAGACGCTGGCCGCCCGCATCGAACCCATCGTCATCGTCGCCATGGGCGGCATCGTCCTAGTGCTGGCGCTCGGCGTGTTCCTGCCGATGTGGGATCTGGCCAGCGTGGCCATCAAATAACTTTTTATCGAAAATTTGTCTTTTTATTCAAGACTCGGCGATGCGCGCCGTAATAGCTTCCGTGGGTCGCCGCGGCGACGCTTGCAGACAAACTCATTCCAATAAGCAGGGGAACGCAATGAAAACAAAACAGCACGGCTTTACCATGATCGAACTCATCGTCGTCATCGTCATCCTCGGCATTCTGTCCGCAGTGGCGCTGCCGCGCTTCGCCAACGTCCAGCGCGACGCGCGCGTCGCCAAGCTCAACGCGGCACGCGGCGCGGTGCAGGCGGCGGCTGCGATGATTCACGGAGCGGCACTGGTACGCGCCGGCCAAGGTGCCATCACCATTGCAGGATGTACTGCCACCACAACCGCCGCGGGAGGTGGACAGATCTGCACGGAAAACGGTGCGGTCGAAGTAGTGAACTGGTATCCGGAAGCCAACCTGACTGGCATCCTGAGTGCCTCGGGTCTGACTTCAACATTCCCGGCAACCGATGCCGCCTTGCAAGCCGAGGGATATCAACGTGTGGGGGGGGGCGGCGCTATCGGTAGTACGGTTACGATACGCGTGACCGGCGGGACCAATCCTACTCAATGCTTCTTCCGCTACCGCCCATCCAACGCAGCCGCAGATGCAGGCTCGGCACCCCAGATCGGTGCACTCACCCCTGCAACTGTCGACGGCAGCACGACGGGTTGTTAATTACCCATAATGTCTGCACGAAGCCGCAGTAGAAACCGCCGCTTTTGCGGCGGTTTTACCATGGTGGAACTGATCCTGGTCATGGTCATCGCCGGCATCCTCGCGGCGGTGGCCGTGCCGCGCATGGTCGGGCGCAACAGCTTCGACACCCGCGGGTTTGCCGACCAGCTCGCCGCCACGGTGCGCTTTGCGCAGAAGCTTGCTGTTTCCCAGCGGCGCGATGTCTCTGTGCATCTGACGGCGAACGACGCCACCCTTTGTTACAGCGCCCTTGTCCCCTGTGCTGCGGCCAGCCAGGCGCCCGGGCCGGGCGGCGAAAAGCCCTACACGGTCAGCGCGCCTGGCGGGGTGGCGATCGCCAGCCCGGTTGCGGTGCTGACGTTCGATGCGGGCGGGCGCCCGGACACCGCAGCCCAGCTCGACATCCAGGTCAACGGCAGCGGAACGCACCATGTGCTGGTCGAACGGGAAACCGGCTATGTGCACGACTGACCAGCGCGGCCTCAGCCTGATCGAACTGTTGGTGTTCATCGTGGTGGTGGGCATCGCGGTGAGCGGGGTGTTGTCGGTCTATAGCCTGAACGCGCGGTCCAGCGCCGATCCCATGGTGCAGAAGCAGGCGCTCGCCATCGCCGAATCGCTGCTCGAAGAAGTGCTGGCCAAGCCCTATACGTATTGCGATCCGGATGACGCGCAGGCCGAGACCGCGACCAGTTCTGCGATTGGCCCCGCAGGGTGCGCGACGACGCCTGAAGGCATGGGGGCGGAAGGGGTGGAAGACCGCTATTCCAATCTCACGCCCTACGACAACGTCAACGATTACAACGGCTTTAACATGACGGGCATCGTGGACCTTGGCGGCAACGCCATTGCCCCTTTGGCCGCCTATACCGCATCCGTTCGGGTGCAGCCGGCCGGCGCCTTCAACGGCATTCCTTCCGGTGAAACCCTGCTCGCCACCGTCACTGTCACCGGCCCGGGCAACCACAGCGTCAGCCTCTCCGGCTACCGCACCCGATATGCGCCGAACTTCTGATCACGCCGGCTTCAGCCTGATCGAGATGATCATCGTCATCGCGATCACTGGCATCGTCGGTTCGATGGTGGCGCTGTTCCTGCGCGTCCCGCTGGACAGCTATGTCGCCCAGGATCGCCGTGCGCGCCTGACCGATACCGCCGACACCGCGCTGCGCCGCATGGCACGGGATATCCGGCTGGCGCTGCCCAACAGCGTGCGCGTCACCGCGGCGGGCAGCGTGGTGGAGTTTCTCGGCACCCGCAGCGGCGGGCGCTACCGGGCGCAGGGCGACGGCAGCGTTGGTAACGACAATCTGGATTTCACGATAGCCGACAACAGCTTCGAAGTGCTGGGTCCTGGCATTGCAATGCAGGCGGGCGACCGCATCGCCGTATACAACCTCGGCATTCCCGGCGCCGATGCCTGGGCGGGCGAGACGCTCGCCAACTACACCGGCGCGGCCGGCAGCGTCACCAGCATCGCCATCGCGCCCAAGCAGTTTCCGCTCGCCTCGCCCGGCAACCGCTTCCAGGTCGTCGACGGCCCGGTGAGCTATGTTTGCGATCCGGCTGCCGGCACGCTCACGCGTTTCTGGGGTTACGATCCAGCCGTCGGCGTGACGGCTGCCGCCCCACGCGCGCTGCTGGCCACCCGCGTCAGTGCCTGCAGCTTCGACTACCAGCCCGGCGTCACCGAGCGCGGTGGCCTGGTCAGCATGACGCTGAGCCTGAGCCTGGCAGGCGAGACCATCCGCCTGCATGCCAATACCCAGGTGAGCAACCAGCCATGAACCGCGTTCCGCACACCGAATCCGGCTTCGTCCTGCCCACCGCGATCTTCCTGCTGGTCATCCTGGCAGCGCTGGGCGGCTACATGGTGTCGCTGTCGCGCACCAGTCACATCAGCAGCGCGCTGGACATCCAGGGTGCCCGAGCCTATCAGGCCGCGCGCGCCGGTATCGAGTGGGCGGCGTGGAAAGTAATTGACCCACAAACGCTGCCGGCAACCAGTACGACGCCGTGCCCGGCTTCACCGACTACGCTGAATCCCCTTGCCGACACGCTTGCCGCCTTTACAGTGGTTGTCACTTGCACCCGCACCCCCGCGACTGATGGGGCCGATGCGGTTGCGATCTACCAGATCACCTCGACCGCGACTTCAGGATTGCCGGGCCAGGTGGACCATGTCGACCGGCAGATTCAGGCGAGTTTTTCGAAATGACCATGAAACCGTATAACACCCTCTGGCACGCAGCCCGCACTGTCCTTTGCGCGCTCTGGCTGCTTTTGGCAGGCAGCCAGGCGGCGTGGTCCGCCATCACGCTGGTGGGGTCGAGCTCGGGTGCGACCGGAAACTCCGGGGCGGAGGAGCTGCCGCTCACCCATCCGGGTGGGTTGGAGGCCGATGACATCCTGATCGCGCAGATCGCGGTGCGCGGCAATCAAACCATAGGGGCGCCGGCAGGCTGGACGCTGGTCAACCGCAGCAACAACGGCACTTCCGTAACCCAGGCGGTGTACTGGAGCCGGGCGGGCGCCAGCAATCCTGCCGACCCCTGGACGTTCAGCGCGTCCGATCGCGCAGCCGGCGCCATCGTCGCCTACCGCGATGTCGATCCGGTCGCGCCCATCAACGCTTTTTCCGTCAACGCCAGCAGCAGCACCAGCGTCACAGCCAGTTCGGTCACGCCCACCGTCTCCGGGACGCAGTTGGTCGGGCTGTTTGCCCTGGCGCGCGGCAATTCCGGCTTTCAAGCGCCAGCGGGCATGGCCATGCGGCAGGAAAATGGCACGCAAGCCGCCAACCCTGGGATCACCATTGAGTCGGACGATGAAGCCCATGCAGGCGGCACTGCTGCAACCGGCAGCAGGACGGCTCTGGCAGCCAATTCGGCGGATGGCATTGCCCATCTCGTCGCGCTCCAGCCCAACCTCATCGCCAATTACCGCATGGACGAGACAACCTGGACCAGCGCGTCCGGCCAGGTTCTGGACAGTTCGGGCCGCAGCCATCACGCCACGGCGTTCAACGGGGCGGCGATCGCCGGCGCCACGCCGGCGATTCCGGGCACTCCGGGTACCTGCAACTACGGCATGTTCGACGGCGCCAACGACTATGTCGCGGTGCCGACCTCGTTTCCCAATCTCACGACGGATTTCACGATCACCGCCTGGATGCGCACCACCAACAATGCCAAGGGGGGTCAGCGCATCTTCATCGACGACCAGAGTAATTCCGGGGGCTACGGCTTCAGCCTGGGCGATGGCGGAGCCGGCCGGCTGCGTTTCTACACGCGGGCGGTCAACCCGATCATTCTGGATACGCCCAATGTGATCCAGAACAACACCTGGTATTTCGTCGCGGCGGTGGCGGATATCGTGGCCAAGACCAAAAGCCTCTATGTCTACAATCAGGCCGGCACCCAGCTTGCCTATGTCACGCAAACCTATACCGGAACCTGGGGCACCGATGCCGGCGCTGCGTCGATCGGCGGCGAGAACAATGCGTCAGGGGAAAGTGGTTCGAGTTTCAAGTTCAGCGGCAATCTGGACGAGGTCAGCGTATTCAGCGGGGCATTGAGCGCGGCGAAGCTGAGTCTCGTCAGGAGCCAGACGCGACCGTGCAGTGGTGGAATACCCCCAGTTGCACCCAGCGGATTCAATGCTTTCGAGACCGCTACGGCCGCAGGCAGCGTAAGCGGCGTCATCCGGACCAAGATCGCAGCCAGTACGTTCAACCTGGCAGTGGTTGCCCTCAAGACCGCTGGGTCGGCGGTCGAAACCGCCTTTGCCGGCGATGTGAAGCTGGAACTCGTCGATGCGTCGGCCGGCGCCAGTTGCGGCGCGTATGGCCTGATCCGCAACCTGGGGACGCTCACTTTCACGGCTGCTGACCTGGGGCGCAAGACGCTGGCAGGCATCGGCGAACCCAATGCCTGGCCCAATGCGCGGATTCGCATGACGTATCCGGCGACGGGTGTGCCGACGGTCACCGCCTGCTCGACCGACAACTTCACCATCCGCCCGGCAAACTTCGGCGGCGTGACGGTGAGCGACGCCGACAGTGCAACCGCTGGGACTACGCGCACGCTCTCTAACACCGCAGCAGCCGGTGGCAACGTGCACAAGGCCGGCCGGCCGTTTCGCATCGCGGCGACAGCGTCGAACGCCGCTGGCGTCGCCACCTCGAACTACTCAGGCGCGCCCGCAGCCAGCCTGACAGCGTGCGTGCTGCCGGTTGCCGGTTGCACGCCCGGCAGCCTCGCAACCGGTTCCTGGTCGGCAGGCTCCGGCACGGTAACGACCGATGGCGCCAGCTATTCCGAAGTCGGCACCTTCGCCATGAAACTGGTGGACGCCAGCTTCGCGGCGGTGGATGCGGCCGACGGTTCCACTGCGGCCGAGATGACGATCGAATCGGCTGCCGTCAATGTCGGCCGCTTCGTGCCCGACCATTTCGAGCTGACGACTGCCAGCACGCCCGAATTCAAGACCTTCAACGACACGACCTGTACTCCGCGCACGTTCACCTACGCCGGGCAGCCCTTCGGCTACCTGACACTGCCGGAGGCCACGATCACGGCGAAGAATGCCGCGGGGGGTATCACGACCAACTACGCGGGTGCCTTATGGAAACTCGCGCCTGCCGGGGTCGCGCAAGTGTATGCGGCCGTCACGGGTACGCTGGTTACCGGCCTGCTGCTGACGACGCCTCCTAACGTGATCGCAACCAGCGGCGGTGCTGGGACATTGACGGCCAGTGCCATCGATGTCGCGTTCGCGCGGCCCAACCCGGTCCCACCTCTTACGCCGCCCGCGCCTTTTACGGCGGACATTAGCCTCTCCATGAGTATTCTCGATGACACCGAAGATGCTGTTTCCGGTAACGGCATCATCAACACAACCACCCCCGCGCTGTTTCCGAGCATTGCCTTCGATTCCGGCAATGAAATCCGCTTCGGGCGGCTGGTCCTGTCTAATGCCCACGGCTCGGAACTGCTCAATTTGCCTGTGCCGATAGAAACCCAATACTGGAACGTCAGCGGATTTGCTCGCAATACGGCGGATTTTTGCACCCAGTTCAACGCCACGGATGTGTCGCTTTCCAACTGGCAGCGCGATCTCAATGCCGGCGACACATCGGTGTCGCTGTCCGGACGTTTCGACGCCGGCCGGGGCAACCTCAAGCTTTCAAAACCCGGCACGGGCAACACCGGCAGCGTTGATCTTGCGCTTCAACTAGGCGCGGCCTCGCAAAGCTGGCTGCAAGGGCGCTGGACGGGCGGAGACTACGATCAGGATCCCGCGGCCCGGGCAAGCTTCGGCCTGTATCGCGGCAGCAAGTCATTGATCTACCTGCGTGAAATGTATTAACCCGGACGCGGTGTTTTCGCGAATACGCTGAATCAGTTGAAGATTTTGCCCGGTTGGCCGTAAAACCCCCATGAGTGCCTTGTGCAAACTTCTTATCCAGGGTGTCCTGTGCGAATATCACGCGAATAATCTGGAATCCTGGTTAAATCCTTTGACAACAATGGCTTATTTATTTAAGTTCAGAAAAACTTTCAGGTCTGAGATATGCGGTTCTTCCGCCGAGTAACCGAGCACGGTCTAACCGCCTATTTGCGCCTTCCGGACCGTATTGCATACGCGTGCGTTGATCGCCGGGCGGTCGTGCCCAAGCTACTTGCCGTCGGGGTGGTTCCGGTCAACGGCGAAAACTGGAAAGAGGCCCTTTCCCGCTTGCCCCGCAAGGGGCCTGTCAGCCTGGTATTGCGACCGTCCGACTACAAGCTGCGCCAGCTCGATGCGCCGAATGTGCCGGCCGACGAGGTCAAGTCCGCGGTGCGCTGGCAGATTCAGGACATGCTCGATTTTCACGCCAACGACGGTACGGTGGACGTGCTGGAAGTCCCGCATCCCGAGCACTTGAGTCATGTGCGACAGATTTTTGCGGTGGCGGCAAAAAACAGCCTGCTGGCGGAGGAGGCCGTTCTGGCGTCCAACGCAGGCCTTGATCTGGGCATCATCGACATCATGGAAACCGCCCAGCGCAACCTGGCCATCCGGCTGGAGTCCCCCGGGCGGGCCATGGCGCTGTTTTCCTTCATTGAAACCGGCGGCTTGCTGACGCTGACGCTGGACGGCGAATTGTGCGTGGCGCGCACGCTGGGCGTAAACCAGGCGCTACTGGAAGGCGAGGGCAGGGATGACGCGCTGGAACGCCTGACGCTGGAAATCCAGCGCACGCTGGACCATTTCGATCGCCAGTTCGGCGGGATTCCGGTAGACCGCCTGTTGCTGGCCCCCATGGAGCACGTCGGACCGTTACGTGATGGTCTAACCACGAATCTTGCCATCAAGGTCGAGGTGCTTGACCTCGCGGATGCGCTGGACGTCTCGGGGTTTCCGGATGTGAATACCCTGCCGCTTCCCTGTTTTCATGCCATCGGCGCGGCATTGCGGATGGAAGACACCAAGCCATGAGCCAGCAGATCAATCTTGTCAGCCCGCTGCTGCTGAAGAAGCGTTATGCATTCGGCTTGCGCGAAATGGGCCTGGTAATGGGTCTGATGCTGGTGTGCGCGCTGGGCTGGGCGGGCTACCTTCACTATCAGGCCGGCGTGCTGGAAGCCCGGGCCGAGCAGGACGAAGCCCGCCAGGCCGAGGCACAACAGGCGCTGGATGAACTGACCCTCGCTGCCACCCGGCCGGTGAGTGCGCTGCTGACCGAGCGCACCAAGGCCACGCAGGCCCAAGTGTCGCAACGCGAAGCGCTGCTGGCGGCGGTCGGCCACACCATCGAACAGACTTCGACGGGTTTCTCTCCCGGCTTGCGCGCGCTCGCGCATGGCAGCACGGAAGGCGTCTGGCTGAATGGATTTACCCTCTCGCCGGGCTATGTGGCGCTCAAGGGGGCGGCCCTGAACGCCAGCTTGTTGACGACGTATATTGATCGGCTCGGCAAGCAGGCGCCATTCACAGGCATGCAGTTTTCAGGCATGAATGCCGTGCTTGCGGCATCCCAGGACGGGCGTGCAAGCCAGACGGCCGCACTGCCTGACCACCTGGATTTCGATTTGTATTCGGGCAGTCCGGAACAGGCGACAGCGCAAGGGGGATCACATGGCCAGTGAGAAGTTGCGCGAGATCGCGACGCGGATTGGCATGATGAGCCTGCGGGAACGGGTCTTCATTTTCGCGGCGTCGGTGGTGGTGATCCTTGCCCTGGTGCAAACCCTGCTGATCGATGCGGGCCAGCACCGCAAACAGCAGGCGAGCGATCGGGTGCAGGTTGCCGATGAGGCGCTGGCTCAAATCGGGCAACAGCGGCAACAGCTTGAGCGCGAGACCGGGCGCAACCCGGATCGGGCGGCACGGGCGACGCTCGCCGGGCAGGAAGCGCGACTGGCGGCGTTGAATGCCGAACTGGACAAGCTTCAGCGTTCGCTGATCCCGCCCGAACGCATGAACCAGGTGTTGAAAAATGTCGTGCAGGCGCAGAGCGGTATCCAAATTGTCGGATTCAAAACGCTTAACCCGCAACCGGTCACCATGCCTGATGCGGCCGAGGGCACCCCGCCCGGATTTTACCGGCACGGTTTCGAAGTCAAGGTGAGCGGTCGGTATTCCGAACTGGTCACCTATCTGGAACGGCTGGAGGCCTTGCCCTGGCGGCTGAACTGGGTCGGGGCGACGCTCGATGCTGACACCCGTCCGATCCTGACGCTCACCCTCACCGTACACACCTTGAGCCTGGAGGAAACATGGCTGCGCGTTTGATGCTGTCTGCCCTGGCCGCACTTCTGGCCATGCCGCTGGCCGCCGCTTCCCTGCCGGACCCCACTGCGCTGCCTGTATTCCAGGCAGGCCAGGGTGGCGGGGACTCGCCGGAGGCGGCCGTCCTGGCCTGGGTGAGCGTGAACGGAAATCACTCGATTGCCTGGTATGACGGCACCACCGTCAAAGTGGGCGACTCGGTGGAAGGCGGACGGGTGGCCGCTATCCATGAAGATCATATTGTCCTTTCTGGCAAGGATGGACGCCGTGCCGTCTACCTGCTCGATCACGCGATCCGCACACAGCCGCAAGCGCAACCCCGCCCGGTCCGGAATAACAGGAATTGAACATGCATAAACATATTGTCTTGGCTGTACTGGTATTGAGCGGCTGTGCCAGCCCATTCGGCAAGGCGGGCAAGGAGGCGCTGAATACCGCGCTGGAAACGCCTGCCCCCCAGCCGGTCCAGATCGCGCCACCGCCGGCTGCCGTGCAGCAGGCGGTGATGGACGCAGTGCGCGAGAAGCCCGCGGCGGCCAAGCCCGCCCGCGACGAGCCCCGTTTCAGCCTGACGGTGAACAATGCCAAGGCGTCCGAGGTGTTCATGGGCATGGTGACGGGCACCCCCTACAGCATGCTGGTGCATCCGGATGTCAGCGGCACCCTGACCCTCAACCTCAAGAATGTAACGGTGCCCGAGGCGATGGAAGCGGTGCGCGCGCTGTACGGCTACGAATACGAAGTGCAGGGCAAGCGCATCATCGTGCCGTCGCCTGCCATGCAAACGCGCATCTATCAGTTGAACGCGCTGGCTATGCAGCGCAAGGGCATGTCGGACATGCGCGTGGTGTCCGGCTCGGTCAGCACCAGCGGCGGCGAGTCTGCGTCCGGCAGCGCATCCAAATCGCTGGAAACCAGCAGCGTGCAAACGTCGACCGACTCGAATTACTGGGAGGAGGTCGCTGCGTCCCTGAAAACGCTGGTCGGCGAGGCGGGGAGCGTGGTGGTGAGCGCGCAATCCGGCATCGTCATCGTAAAGGCGGCGCCTGCCAGCCTGTACATGGTGGAAAAGTATCTGCGCGCCTCGGAACTGGTGAGCGCCCGCCAGGTAATGCTGGAAGCCAAGATTCTGGAAGTGCAGCTGAATGACGGCTATCAGTCCGGAATCAACTGGGCAACGCTGCAACATGGAGACAAGCTGAGGGTCGGCGTGAACGGCCTCAACCCCGACGGCACACCGCCGATCAACCTTGGGGGCACGGTTGCGCAAATGCTGGGCGGCCTCATCCCCGGCCCGACCGGGAGCCTGTTTGGCCTGGCTTTCAACGACGGGGATTTTGGCGCGGTGATCAACCTGATCAAGAGCCAGGGCACGGTGCATGTGCTGTCCAGCCCGCGCATCGCCACCATCAACAACCAGAAAGCAGTGCTCAAGGTGGGGACGGACGACTTTTTCGTCACCGAAGTCACCGGTGGCACGGCGGCGGCAGTGGGTGTGCCCGCCACACCGCCCACGGTCGTGGTGCAGCCCTTCTTTTCCGGCATTGCGCTGGACGTGACCCCGCAAATCGACGACAGGGACAACATCACGCTGCACGTCCGACCCTCGGTCAGCAGCGTCACCGAAAAACAGAAACAAATCAGCCTGGGAGATCTGGGCACCTACGTCCTGCCGCTGGCATCCAGCAGCATCTCCGAAACCGACAGCGTGGTGCGCCTGAAGGATGGCCACATCGTCGCCATCGGCGGGCTGATGAGCCAGTCCTTCGGCGACAATAAAAACCGCATTCCGATGCTCGGCGACATTCCCGTTGTGGGGCAACTCTTCGGCAACACCAGCCAGGCCAGCCAGAAGCGCGAGCTGGTGGTGCTGATCAAGACCACGCTGATTCGTGACAACCAGGACTGGGACCGCGATCTGGCGGCGACCCAGCGACGTTTCCAGAACTACGAGTTGCCGCAGTCGCAGCCATGATCCTGGATACGGCTGTTGGACGTGCCCGATGGTGCGTTCGGGCGAGGTGTCGGCGGGTGCGTAGCGTACCCACCCAGCAGGTCAATGGGTAATCGAAAGCGAAAATCTTCACGCCGGCAGGGCACTCATGAAGGCGGCAAGCCGTCGACGGCCGTTGCCCGAATGACACACTGGTGGGAACACTTCGGCCTGCGCCAGCCGCCATTCGGCCTGACCCCCGACACCCGCTTTTTTTTCCCCGCACTGCCGCACCAGGAAGCGTATGAAACCCTGCTTTATGCGCTGAGCGCAGGCGAAGGTTTTCTGGTGGTCGATGGCGAGGTCGGCACCGGCAAGACGCTGCTGCTGCGCCGCTTGCTGAACACGCTGCCGGCGCGCTGGCAGGCGGCATTCGTGCCCAACCCGGGACTCGATCCGCGCGGATTGTATGCGGCGATCGCAAACGAGTTCGGCGTGCCGGCCGATGGCACCCGCGAAGACCTGCTGCACCGCCTGGAGCGGCATTTCATTGCCCTGGCGCAGCAGGACCGGCAGCCGGTCGTGCTGGTCGACGAGGCGCAGGCGCTGCCTGCCGACACGCTCGAAGCGGTGCGCCTGCTCACCAACCTGGAAACCGAAAATCGCAAATTGCTGCAGGTCGTGCTGTTCGGCCAGCCTGAGTTGATGGATCGGCTGCACGAAAAGAGCACCCGGCAAATCCTCACCCGTATCAGCTTCCATGCCGTCTTGCGGCCGCTCGAGCGCCAGGAAGTGGCGGCCTACGTGGCGCATCGCCTGAAAGTGGCGGGCGGCGGCGGGGCGCTTTTCAGCTGGTGGGCGGAGCATGCGCTGTGGCGTGTGTCCCGCGGCTTGCCGCGACTGCTGAACATCATCGCCGCCAAGGCCATGATGCTGGCCTATGGTCGGGGTGCGCAACGGGTCACATACCGTCACGTGATGGCGGCAGCGCGCGATACGCTCGCCGCCCGCAAAGGCGTGTCGATCGCCACGCTGGCCTGGGGGTTGAGCTTGCTGGGGCTGACTGCCGCGGCCGCCGCCGGCTGGCGCTTACTGGGATAAGAACGGGATGAGCGTTATCAACCAAATGCTGCGGGAACTCGATGCGCGGGGTGCCGCCCCGTCCACCTTGCCTGCTGCGTCAACGGGGACGGTACGCGCAAGCCGCCGTCCGGCCGGGTTGACGCTGGGCGGACTGGGGCTGCTGGCGGCGGGGGCCGCGGCGATCTATTGGATGCTGCCGGCCGCGCCGGAAGTCGTCGAAGCGTCGGCCGCTCCCGTGGCTGCCCGGCAGGAGGTCGTCGCCACGCCGGTTGCCATGGTGCCGGCTCAGGTGGCGCCCGCCATTCGGACCGTCCCGGTGATACAGGATACGCCGCAAGCGCCCATGGCCGCCGTTCCAGCCGGGCCTGCCATTGCGCCGCTTGAGCCGCCGCAGGCGGTGATGCCGGCCCGCGTGCAGGGGCAGCAAAAACCGCTGCCGCCTGCCGTCCCCGAACCTTCGGTTCCGGTTCAATCGGCTGATCGGATCACGGTGCTGGCAGAGCCGGCTGTTGTCAAGACCGAACTGTCGCCCGAGGTCGAGGCCATTCAGCATTACGACGACGCTCAGGCGCTACGCCGCGCCGGCAAACTCGACGCGGCGATCGGCAAGTACCACCAAGCATTGGCGCGCAATCCGGGGATGACAAACGCGCGAACCCAACTCGCCCGGCTGTTGCAGGGGCGTGGGCAGGCCGACGCGGCGCTGTCGCTCCTGAAGACGGGCTTTGAGCAGCGGGCGGACGACCGGCTGGCGATCGCGACCGGGCGCCTGCTGGCGGATATGGGGCAGCGAGACGAGGCGCTGGACTGGCTGGCGCGGGGCCAGGCGGACTTGCGCCCTGCAGATCACGCGCTGATGGGGGCCTTGCTGTCGCAGGCGCAGCACAATGAGAAGGCGAGCCAGGCTTATCAGCGTGCGCTGGCTGCCGATCCCAACCAGGGCGGCTGGCTGCTGGGTCTGGGGCTGGCGCTGGAGGCACAGGGGCGGGTCGGCGAGGCGCGGATGGCGTATCGGAGCGCGCTGGAGCGAGGGCAATTCAAGCCCGAAGTCATCCAGTTCTTGCGCGAGCGCGGTGGCATGCCCGCGCCGTAAGCGCCCTGCAAAGCCGTACTTTTCGCATGGTTTGTTGTTATCCGGCAACAGATTCTGCTCGCCCCAGAAGAAAGTTATTAGATAGTGGTTTTCTTTTGCCGATTTGCTAGAATCCGCGCGTCGGCTGGATCAAACGTCCCAGGCCGATCTGGTGTGGGTTTCTATATCGCAATTTAAGGGAAATAAAATGAAATATTCTGTCCTCCTGGCTGCTCTGCTGGCTCTGTCCGTAACCGCATGTGGCCAAAAAGAAGAAGCAGCTGCGCCTGCTGCTGAAGTTGCTGGCGAAGCTGCAGTCGAAGCTGGCGAAGCTGCAATCGATGCTAGCCAAGCTGCTGAAGAAGCTGCTCCCGCTGCTGCTGATGCTGCCGTTGCTGCTGACGAAGCTGCTGCTGCTGCTGGCGAAGCTGCCGCTGCTGCTGGTGAAGCTGCTGACGCTGCTGCTCCTGCTCCTGCCCAGTAATTCCGGGTCAAGGAACAAAAAAAAACCGGCCTTCGGGCCGGTTTTTTTTTGCTTGTGTGTCGCGTAAATCGACAAAAGCATCGAAAACCCAACGCCCACTCGCGGTGTTTGGAAAAACGGCGAATTCGAATTGGGTTGAAGCCCCGCCATGGTGAGGGATACGGCTCTTCTGCGTGATGAACGCTATCTGGCATGAAGTTCGCTGCAGTCAACGCATTCATTAGCGTTGATCAAAGGGAACGTCATGCGAACACTTCAAATTGTGGCTGGGCTGTTTGCCTGGGGTGTGTCCTTGCAGGCTTCGGCCTACAGCATCGACGCGAATATGGCCGACTGGGGGGTGACCCGCACGGGGAGCGTGGCGGACTGGACGGCGAACGCATCGGTCAAGGGATGGGTCGTGGAAGATCAGACCGGAGGGGTCAACACCCGCCTGACGCCGGGTTACGGCGGGCAGGCTTACGATGCAGAAGCCCTGTATCTGGATTACGACGCGCAGTATCTTTATCTGGCCTTGGTGACCGGGCACAATCCGCTGACGCAAAATGGAGGCAATCACTATGCGCCGGGTGATTTCGCCATCGACTTCGGGCGCAACGGCAGTTATGAGTTCGGACTCGAAACCACCGGTAGCAACGGAAAAACGCAGGGAGGGCTTTACGCTGTCAGTCTGTGGGGCGCGGGCTTGTGGGGTGCGGCGAACGAAGGGCCGACTTCAATTCTGGCGGGTGATCTATTGGGCTTGGGCGAGGTGGCCTACACCACGACGGGCGTCGCCAACATGGGCGTTCATGTCGCCGATCCGCATTTTTTCTATGAAGCGCGAATTCCCGTTGCCCTGTTCGGCACCTATTGGGGGGCGGATGCCTTCGACGTGCACTGGACCATGAGCTGCGCGAACGATTCGTTGAAGGTCGACGCCGTACCTGGTGCCAGCGTGCCCGAGCCGGGGACGCTGGCATTGCTGCCGCTGGGGCTGCTGGGCATGATCGGGCTGGCGCGTCGCCGTCGCGCCTGAGGCATCAGCGGGCCAGGAAGCCTTCGATGCGCGCGATGGCTTCTGCCAGACGCGGCAGCGGCTGGGTGTAGGCAATCCGCAGAAAGCGTTGCGGTTGATGTTGGCCAAAATCGAGACCGGGGGTCATCGCCACCCCAACCTGTCCCAGTAAGACCTGCGCAAACTGCCCGCTGTCGTCGGTATGCAGATGGCAATCGGCATACAGATAAAACGCGCCCTGCGGCTTCGTGGCAATGATGAAGCCGCGTTCACGCAGCGCGGGCAGCAGAAAGTCGCGGCGGGCGCGCAGCTCGGCCTTGCGGGCTTCGAGCTCGTTCAGGGTGGCAGGCAAGAACGCCGCCAGCGCCGCATGCTGCGCCGGGGTGGACGCAGCCAGAAAAAGATTCTGCGCCAGCCGTTCCAGCGCCGGCATGGCCCAGGCGGGGGCGGTCAGCCAGCCAAGCCGCCAGCCGGTCATCTGAAAATATTTCGAGAAGCTGTTGACGACGAAGACGTCGTTCCACCGTGCGGCGCTGTGCTCGCTGCCATCGTAGGTGAGCGCCAGATAGATCTCGTCGACGATCAGGGCGACGGCTTGAGCCGCGCACCAGTCATGGATGCGCGCGAGTTCGTCCGGGGCGATCGCGGTTCCGGTGGGGTTGGAGGGGCTGGCGATCAGCACGGCGCGGGTGGCGGGCGTGGCGTGGCGCTGGATTGACTCCAGCGTGAGCTGGAAGCCGCTGCCGGCGTCGACCGGGACGCTGACCGCGCGGGCATCGCAGAAACGGGCGAAATGGCGGTTGCAGGGATAGCCGGGGTCGGCCATCAGCACCTCGTCGCCGGGCCCAGCCAGCAGGCCCAGCGCCAGCAGCAGCGCACCCGAGGCGCCGGGGGTGACGACGATGTGCGCGGGATCGACTGTGACCCGCCAGCGCGTCGCATAAAACCCGGCGATGGCTTCGCGCAACGCCGGCAGGCCCAGGGCACCGGTGTAGTGGGTGTGGCCGGCGCGCAGCGCCGCGACACCGGCTTCGACGATGGGGGCGGGGGTGGCGAAGTCGGGCTCGCCGATTTCGAGATGGATGATGTCGCGCCCGGCGGCTTCCAGCGCCTGCGCGCGCGCCAGGATATCCATCACATGGAACGGTGCGATGCCGGCCATGCGGGAAGCGGTGCGGGATTCAGGCATGGGCCTCCAGGCGGGCCAGCGGATGTTGGCGGTAGAACTGTTGCAACTGGCGGTAAATCACCGGGTATTCAGTGTCGAGCAGGCGCGGCGTCTCGAAGAACACCTCGGTCAGCACCGCAAAGAACTCGGCGGGGCTGGCGGTGGCGTAGGGGTCGATCGCCGTGTCCTCGCCAGCCTCGACGCGCGCGCATAAATCCTCATAGGCCGCGCTGAAATCGCGCGCCCAGGCGGCCGCATCCATGCCGCGATGCAAGGGCGGGAAGCCGTTGGTATCGCCGTTCAGCATGTCGAGCTTGTGGGCGAACTCATGCAGCACGACGTTGACGCCGTCGGTCTGGCCGCTGGTCTGAACGTCGGCAATCGACAGCACCAGCGGCCCGCCATGCCAGGATTCGCCCGCCAGGATGTCGCGCGAGCGATGCACCACCCCGGCCTCGTCGATTTCCTCGAGGTCGCGCAGGAATTCGTCGGGATAGAGAATGATCTCGCTCCAGCCGCGGTAGCTGTCCTCGCCGAGGTTGAGCGTCAGCAGGCAGGCCTGCAGGGCGATGATGTACTGGGTGGCATCGTCGACGTCCGCCCCGCCGGCAGCGGAAAACGTCTTGTCGTGGATGAACAGGCTGGCGGCTTCGCGCAGGCGCGTCCGCTCCGGGGCATCGAGCCCGCGCAGGATCGGCAGGGCGGCGACCGTTGCGTTGAAAGCCGCGGGCGGGATAGCATGCCGTTCGAGAAGGCGGGCGCGCCGCCAGCGTCCGAACCAGTTCATCGGCTCACTCGTCGGCGACGAGCAGGCGCGCGGCGTCCACGTCTGGGTGGTCGAGTTCGACCCGCTCGATCTGCTGGAAGCGGCGACTGATCTTGTCGCTGGAAATGCGCACCTCGCTCACGTCCTTGTTGGCCTGCTCGATGTGGGAGGCGAGCTTTTTCATGCGTTCGTCGAAGCGTGCGAAGTCCTTCGCCAGTTTGGACAGCTCGTCCTTGATGACGTGCGCCATGCGCCGGGTCTCGGAATCGCGGATCACTGCCCGCGCGGTGTTCAGCACCGCCATCAGCGTGGTCGGCGAGGTCAGCCAGACGCGCTTTTTCTGCGCGTGCTCGACCAGATCCGGATGGTAGGCGTGGATCTCGGCGAACACCGCTTCGGCCGGCAGGAACATCACCGCGCCGTCGGAGGTTTCGCCGGCGACGATGTATTTGGCGGCGATGTCGTCGACGTGCTTCCTGACGTCGGTCTTGAACTGCCGCTTCGCCGCATCGCGCTCGGCCGCCGGCAGGCTGTCGTCGAACATGCGGCTGTAGTTTTCCAGCGGGAATTTGGAATCGACGCAGACGGTGCCGGTCGGCTCCGGCAGGATCAGCACGCAGTCGGCACGCGCGCCGCTTTTCAGGGTGTGCTGGAAGGAAAAGGCGTCGGGCGGCAGACTATTCCTCACCAGCGCTTCCAGCTGGACTTCGCCGAAGGCGCCGCGCGAGCGCTTGTCGCCCAATATCTCCTGCAAGCTGACGACATTGGACGCCAGATCCTCGATCTTTTTCTGCGCTTCATCGATCACCGCCAGCCGCGACATTACCGAGGTGAAGGTCTCGTTGGTTTTCTTGAAGCCTTCGTCGAGCCGCTCGGCGACCTTGCCGGAGATTTCGCTGAGCCGGCCGTCGACCGTCTGCGACAGCTGCTGCACGCGCTCGTTGAACTGCGCGGTCATGCCTTTCAGCGTGTCCTGCAGCATGCTCTGCTCGGCGCGTCCCTGTTCGATCAGCTTTTCCAGCATGGCGCTCTGAAACTGGCCGAGCTGGCCGGTGACGGTTGCGCGCGTTTCCGCCAGCCGCTCGGTCTGTGCGATCTGCAGGGCCGCCAGCTGGCCCTGCATGCGGTCGGACTGCTGTGCCAGGCCCGTGTGCAAATCGGTCAGCACCGCGCGATGGCGGGCTTCCATGTCCTGGATCAGCAGCGCGGGCAAGCCGGTTTGTTCGCGCCGCAGCGCATGGATGCGCAGCAGCAGCAAAACGGCCAGCAGGATGAGGACGGCAAGGCCGATGAAAAGGGCGATTTCGACAGGGCGCATGGCGCCGATTTTACCCGTGACCCACGTAAAAAAGCCCGGCGCGAAGCCGGGCTTTTTTCAACGCAGCCCCGGCATGAGGCCGGGTTGGCTTCAAGCCGCTGCGCGCGATGCTTTCTTGCGCTCGTGTTCCTGCAGGTGGCGCTTGCGGATACGGATCGACTTGGGCGTGATTTCGACCAGTTCGTCGTCATCGATGAATTCGACTGCCGATTCCAGCGTCAGCTTGATCGGCGTGGTCAGGCGCACTGCTTCGTCGGTACCGGACGAACGGACGTTGGTGAGCTGCTTGCCCTTGATCGGGTT
>JAHJNP010000203.1 GCA_018820745.1 Gammaproteobacteria bacterium | reverse complement strand
TCTTCGCGCCCGGCGACGATTTCGATCGGGTGGCCGAGCGCGGCTTCGGCTTGACGAATAAAGACATCGGCGTTGCGGGCGACGCGCAGGGTCGAGGTGCCGACGCAGCGGACCGTTTCCGGCGACAGGCCGCGCAGGCGTTCGCCAAAGCGTTGCAGGCAGGCCAGCGCTCGCGTCCGGGTGGCTTCGTCGAGCTGCTTGTCGGCGGCAAGCCCGCCGGCCAGGCGCACGGTTTCCTTCAGCGAATCGAGCGGATACAGCTGGTCGCCGGCCACCCGCGCCACTTCCAGGCGGAAGGAATTGGAGCCGAGGTCGACCGCCGCGAGGGTGTCGTAGGGTTTCATACAGAGGCACCAAAAAACAGATAGGCCATGCCGATGGCGGCGAGGATGCCGGCCACGTCGGCGATCAGGCCGCAGGCGACGGCGTGGCGCACGCGCTTGATGCCGATCGCGCCGAAATACACCGCCAGCACGTAAAACGTCGTCTCGGTGCTGCCCTGCACGATCGACGCCAGGCGGCCGGCGAACGAATCCGCGCCGTGTGCCTGCATGGTGTCGATCATCATGGCACGCGCGCCGCTGCCGGAAAACGGTTTCATCAGCGCGGTGGGCAGCGCGTCGACCCAGCGCGCATCGTACCCCAGCGCCAGCACCATGCCGCGCATCCCGCCCATCAGCAGGTCGAGCGCGCCGCTGGCGCGGAACACGGCGATCGCCACCAGCATCGCGACAAGATACGGAATGATCGTGACCGCGGTGTGAAAGCCTTCCTTGGCGCCTTCGACGAAGGCCTCGTAGGCATTGACCCGCCGCCGCACCGCCATCAGCAGGAAGGTGACGATGAGGCCGAACAGCAGCACATTGCTCAGGATCGACGACTGCCGTGTCATCGCCGCCGCGTCGAGGCTGCCGAAATACAGCACCAGCCCGCCGATCAGCGCCGTCGCGCCGCCCAGGTAGGCCATGGTGACGCGGTTCCACAGGTGCAGGCGCTGGAACAAGCCGGTGACGAAGAGCCCGACCAGGGTGCCGATATAGGTAGTGATGAGGAGCGGCACGAACACGTCGGTGGGGTCGGCCGCGCCCAGCTGCGCGCGGAAAGTGAAGATGGTCACCGGCAGCAGGGTGACCGACGCGGTGTTGATCACCAGGAACAGGATTTGCGCGTCGCTGGCGGTATCGCTGGACGGGTTGAGTTTCTGCAGTTCCTGCATCGCCTTGATGCCGAGCGGCGTCGCCGCATTGTCCAGCCCCAGCATGTTGGCGCCCATGTTCATGGTCATCGCGCCGAGCGCCGGATGGTTGGCCGGCACGTCGGGGAACAGGCGGCGGAACAGCGGTGCGAGGCCGCGCGTCAGCACCTCGAGCATGCCGGCGCGCTCGCCGATCTTCATCACCCCCAGCCACAATGCCATCACCCCGGTCAAACCGAGGGCGATTTCAAATGCGGTCTTGCTGCTGGCGAACAGCGCCTTCACCAGCGCGGCGAAAATATCGGCGTCGCCGAGAAACACCAGTTTGAATGACGCGATCAGGAAGGCGGCCAGAAAGAAGCCGATCCACAGCGCGTTGAGCATGACGGGCGGCCGGGTTTACGCTTAAGCGAACCAGCCGGCGATGACGACCAGCAGCCCCGCCACCAGCCAGATCGCCAGGCCGCGCCAGATCATGCTGACGGCGCTGTCGATGCAGTCGGCATCGGGCGCCTGCCCGCTACCGAGCTCGGGCCGCCACACGGTTTCCCCGCCCACGTCGACGCTCTGCCCCAGCCGTACGCCCATGGCGCCGGCGCCGGCGGCGAGCACCACGCCCTCTTCCGGTTCCGGCCAGGCGGATGCCTGGGTCCGCCAGCAATAAGTGGCGTCCTCGAAGTTGCCGGCGATGGCGTAGGTCAGCGCGGTCAGCCGTGCGGGCAGCCAGTTGATGGCGTGAAACGCGCGCTGCGCAAACATGCCGAAACTTCCCCGGCTGCTCACCCAGCGCCGCGCCAGGATCGAGGCGCTGCGGAACAGCACCGCGCCAACCGGCCCCAGCGACGACAGCAGCACAAACCACAGCAGCACGCCGAACATCTGGCGAAGGCTTGCGGCCATCACCTGCTCGAGGGTGACCCGGGCCAGATCGTCGGCGCTGAACTGGCTGGCGTCGCCGCCGCGCCAGGCGTCAAGACGTGCGCGCGCACCTTCGATGTCGCCGGCGCGCAGCAGGCGCGCAATCTGTTCGGCGGCGTCGCTGAAATACTTGAATCCCAGGGTGAAATACAGCACGGCCACATTCCACGCCCAGCCGAGGACGGGGCTGATGCCGTCGAGCAGGGCGAAAAGCAGCCACACCCCGGCCAGGATCGGCAGCACCGCCAGCGCCCAGGCAATCGCACCGTGGCTGTATTCGCCGGCATTGAAGCGACGCTCGAGCCACTGGGTGAGGCGGGTGTAATGTCGGTAGTACGACAGCGGCTGCCGCAACGGGCGCAAGTGTTCGAAGACAACGGCGGCGAGAACGGACAGAAAAGCCATCAGCGGTTCATCTCCAGGGTAAAGCGACCGATGCGGTTTGCCTGCCCCGCCGGGCGATACAGCTCGACCGTCGGCATGACGATGGCCAGCCCGCGCGACGCCAGCGTATCGGACAGCGCCTGATAGGCCTTGGACGGCGCCAGCAGCACCGCTGCCTGCACCTCGGCGGCAAACACCGGACGGCGTTCGATGCGGCCTTCCTTCAGGCCATCCGGGATCGGGGCGTTCTCGGCCAGGGTGTAGCCCACCTGCGCGCGCACCTTGCCGTCGGCTGCGCGCGGGTCGGTCAGGA
>JAHJNP010000202.1 GCA_018820745.1 Gammaproteobacteria bacterium | reverse complement strand
GATTTCATACGCCGACTCGAACACGGCGTTGTAGCGGCTGGTACCGGCCAGTTTCTTGAAGTCTGTCTGCTTCCTGTCGGCTGTGACATCAAATGCGTCACCCAGCTTCAGGCGCACGGTTTCGTTCTTCGGCGTGTGGTCGATACGATCTTCGCCGACGAACTGCGCGTTGCCCTGGCTGTCCTGCTTGTACAGGCGGATCACGCCGCGGGGCAAGGGAATGCCGAGGCCTTCGCCCTTGTTGTCGAACTCGACGAACACCCCGACCTTGATTTTCTGCCCCAGCTCGCCGTGTTGCCCCGAGTAATAATAATTCGCGCCTTGGAGCAGGAATTCCTTCTTCACCGGCACCCGGCTCGCCGACATCAGCGCCACCTGTTTGGTCTGGTTCTGTGCCAGCGTGGTGGGGCGCTGCAGGGTATAGAGGTGATATTCGAACAGCGATTCCTGCTGCATTTCGGCCGCATCGGCCGCCTTGGCCATCGTCGCACGCAGCATCGGCTGGGCATCGCGCACCCGGTTGATATCCCCCGCCACCAGTTGCAGCCTGGCATTGGGGTAGGCGGCGCCACTCTGGTTGGTCAGCGTCACCCAGCCGTTCAGATCGAGCTGGTCGGCGCGCTCGTTCAATTCGGCCACATAATCGGCACGCCACGACAGCCCCCCGGTCAGATAGGACAGTTCCAGGCTCTGCGCGCCCGCTGTCGAATTAACCAGCGAGATGACCAGGCTGGGCGTGTCGCGCAGCGTGTCGGGCACGCCCGCAAACGCAAGCCGCCCTGGCACGCCGGTTTCGATGCGGTCGGCGAACTTGAGCACGACGCCGCCATGGGTCGACAGCACAGTCGCGGTCTCGCGGGTGTCTACGCCGGTGGTGGGATGGGTGCGGATCACACTGACTTGATGTCCGACGTATTGCTCGAGCAGATTTTCCGGCGTCAACCGATCGAAATCGAAGGTCTGTTCCTGCAACCGGAACCCCGCCGGGTTCGTCACATTGCGCAGTTGCGCGGTTTCCGGTCGCATCTGCGCCGACACGTCGCGCCACGTCAGCTGGTTCATGTCGCGCGCAAGCCTGACCCGCCGGGCATCCTTGATCAGCGCCAGGTTGTCGTTGTAAATGGTGACCGCCACACTTTGCTGGTCGGCTGCGGTACTGGTGACTTCTTCGCGCGGCGCGGCCCAACTGGCGTGGGTTGCGGCGATCAGCCCGGCGATCATCGTATTCAGCAGTTTTTTCTTCGTCATGTCGGGACTCCTGCACGCTCTGCGGTAAAACACCATGATGACCGAACCGCACCAAAAAGGGTTCGCCGCGCTAGAATGATCGTACTACCCCCGCAGCGAACAACATGACCTCAGACGACCCCCATCCCTCACGCATCGTTGGTGGTGGCATCAATACGCGAGAATCCGAACAGCCCGTGGTCGTGACGAAAATGCTCGACATCGACAACAGCGACCCGGTTCGCGAGGACGCTCTGCGCGCGCGCTTTTTGTCGTTTGATCCGTTGTTCGACGCCGCCTCCAATCTGGTTGCGCATCAGTTGGTTCTGCGCGGCCGCGACGCGCCTGCCGATGCCCCACCCGAACTTCGGCAAATGGAAGAGGACATGCTGCTGACGGGTCTCTATTCATTGACGCAGGGCGGCCTGACCGGCAAGCTGCCTTTGCTGGTGCGGATCAGTGCGGGGGTGCTGTTCAGCGACATCCCGCAGCAAATCAATCAACGCCAGTTGATCTGGTGCGTAACCATCGATAACGAACAGCATCTGGCACGCGCCCTGGCGTTGCAGGATGCCGGCCTGACGTTCTGCCCCACGCTCAATCGCCACAACGCGATCGTGCAGGACAGCGCGTCTGCCTGGCGCTATCTGTCCTGCCACGCCGACGACACGCCGCCCGCGGTGACTGCACGCCTGGTCGTGGAAGGCGTACGACACGCGCACACCCAGGCGTGCTGGCCCGAGAACGCCTGGTTCAAGGGCAGCTTCTTTACCGGCGACACTCAGCCCGCCGAAGTCAGCCACGACCAGGCGATGCAACTGGACTTGCTGGCCATCGCACTGCGCCAGCCGGTCGACACCCTGGTCCAGTTTTTCCGGCTGAACCCGGACATGACGCCGCGTCTGCTCGCCATCGCCAACTCCCAGGTCGGCGGCTTGAGCCGGCCCGCCGAATCGGCCGCCCATGCGCTGGTCATGCTGGGGCCTCAACGCGCCCGCCGGGTTGCGGCACTGCTGGCGCTGACCGGCGCCCATCCCGACGAAGCGGCGCGCCAATATGCCGTGACCGCCCTCACGCGGGCACTGTTCATGGGCAAGATCACCCGTCTGGGCGCCCCCGCCGAAAGCGCCGCCAGCGCCTTCGAGATCGGCCTGCTGTCGGCGGTTCCCCATGCGCTGTCGCTGCCGGTGGAAACGCTCATTCGCAAGCTGGGGCTGTCGGCGACGAGCGCGCGCGCACTGAGTGCACATCCCTCACCCGAAGGCAGCCTGCTGCAGCTGACGCATGCCTGCGAAAAAAACGACGTCGACGCCCTGGCCGCGCACGCGCACAAGCTGGAGATTCCGCTGCACCAGATTTCCGTGGCCTATCTGGATGCCCTGATTGCCGCCTCGGCGCTCGACGAAGCCCTGCACTGACACGTCACGCCGGTTCAAATCAGACATGGCGCGAAGCCGGACCGCAGACCGTGCTGAAGCACGACGCGGCAAACGCGACAAAGCAGGTTTTGTTTTTGAGTTGGCATAAAATGGCGGTTTTGCCCGCTCACTGACCTTATGCACCCCACCCTGGTTTTCGATATTGAAACGGTTCCCGACCTCGCCGGGTTCGCCGCAGTCAACGGCATCGACACGGCGGCGCTGCCGCAGGCCGAGCTAGCCGAAATGGCGCTGCTCGCCCGACGCCAGAAAACCGGCAGCGACTTCATGCCGCATCACCTGCACCGCATCGTCGCCATTTCCTGCGCGCTTAGAAGCGGGGACCAGCTCAAGGTCTGGTCGCTGGGCGAAGCCGACAGCAGCGAGGCCGAGCTGATCCAGCGCTTCTATGACGGCATCGAGCGCTACACCCCGCAGCTGGTGTCGTGGAACGGCGGCGGCTTCGACCTGCCGGTACTGCACTACCGCAGCCTGATTCACGGCATTGCGGCGGCGCGCTACTGGGACTGGGGCGACGACGACAAGGATTTCAAGTGGAACAACTACCTGTCGCGCTACCACACCCGGCATCTGGACCTGATGGACGTGCTGGCGATGTTCCAGCCGCGTGCCAACGCCCCGCTCGACCAGATGGCCAAGCTGTGCGGCTTTCCCGGCAAGCTGGGGATGGACGGCTCGAAGGTGCTCGACGCCTTCCAGCAGGGAGAGATCGACGCCATCCGCAACTACTGTGAAACCGACGTGATGAACACCTGGCTGGTGTACCTGCGTTTCCAGAAAATGCGCGGCACGCTTTCCGAGGCTGCCTACGCTGCCGAGATCGAACTTGCGCGCAGCACCGTGCAAGACCACCCCGCTCCGCACTGGCAGGAATTCCTGGCGGCCTGGGGGTAAACCTTTTTCACCACAGAGACACAGAGGCACAGAGAAAAACTGGATCAATCATGTCCAGTGATAAACAGGCAGCAATGTCTTGATGTTTTCTCTGTGTCTCCGTGCCTCTGTGGTTAACGCCTTTTCAACACCATGAATCCCATCGTCGACATTCTTTCCCTCGACCACGAGGGCCACGGCGTCGCCCGCATCGACGGCAAGGTCACCTTCGTCGACGGCGCGCTGGCAGGCGAGCGTGCGGAAATCGCCGTATACCGCGAGCACGCCAAATACAACTCGGCCAACGCCATCGCCATCCTCAAGGCAAGCTCGCAGCGCGCCGAGCCGCGCTGCCAATATTTCGGCCGCTGCGGCGGCTGTTCGATACAACACCTCGAAGTCAGCGCCCAGGTGGCCGCCAAGCAGCGCGTGCTGGAAGACAATCTTGCCCGCATCGGCAAGGTCAAACCCGATGTGATGCTGCCCGCCCTGCACGGCCCGGCCTGGGGCTATCGAACCCGCGCCCGGCTGTCGGCACGGTGGGTCGACAAGAAAGGCGGCGGGCTGGTCGGCTTCCGCGAAAAGCGCTCCAGCTTCATCGTCGACATGGCGAGCTGCGAAGTCCTCACGCCCGACGTATCAAAGCTGCTGCTGCCGCTGCGCGAACTCATCAACGCGCTATCGAACGCCGACCGCATTCCGCAGATCGAGGTCGCCGTCGGCGAACACGTCACCGTGCTGGTGTTCCGCCTGCTCGCGCCCTGGAGCGACGACGATGCCGTCAAGGTACGCGCGTTCGCCGATCACCATCGCGTACAGATTTGGGAGCAGGCCAAAGGCCCCGACACGGTGCGCCCGTTCTGGCCCCACATCGCGCCCGAACTCAGCTACAGCCTGCCCGAGTTCGGCCTGGTGATGCCGTTCAAGCCGACCGACTTCACCCAGGTCAATGTCGCCATGAACCGCGCCCTGGTCAGCCGCGCGCTGCGCCTGCTGGCCCCGCAGCCGGGCGAACGCATTGCCGACCTGTTCTGCGGGCTGGGCAACTTCACCCTGCCGCTCGCCAGGAGCGGCGCCGAGGTGCTGGGCATCGAGGGCAGCGCCGAACTGGTCGCGCGCGCGCGCGAAAACGCGCTGCACAACAACCTGCCCAACGCCCGCTTCGCGCTCGACAACCTGTTCGAAATGACGCCGGCGAAGTTCGCCGCCCTCGGGCCCTTCGACAAGCTGCTGATC
>JAHJNP010000424.1 GCA_018820745.1 Gammaproteobacteria bacterium | reverse complement strand
TCCTTGCCGGTGCCGGATTCACCCAGCAGCAGGGCTGCGGTGTTGGAAGGCGCCACCCGTCGCACCATCTCGAGCATGCGGTTGAATGCCGGCGACTTGCCGACCAGCCCGCTTTCGGCGGGAAAGCTGCTGGCCTCGCGCACCGTCAGCATGCGCTCGACAAAATATTCGATCTTGCCCGATGCCCCGATGATGGGAGTCAGTTCCACGTCGACATGCTCCTCGCCGCGTGGCGTGTGATGCAGATGCAGCACACGGTTCGGCTCGCCACTGGTGCGGCTGGCGGCCAGCGGACACGATTCGCCGCATTCGTCGCAGGGGCGGCTGTAACCGTGCGACACCGCGAAACAGGTCTGCCCTACCACGTCGCGGCCGCCCGCATAGTGGCGACGATAGGCCGCGTTGGCCGCCAGAATGCGGTAATCGGCATCCATCACGATCTGGGCGTCGGGATGGTTTTCGAGAAAGCTGATGAGTTCGTTGGTCGGTGACATGTCGGGAGGATCCTGTCTTGAATGGCAGTTATTTTAAACGCAACTGCCATCCATGACACATCGCTCCACGTCCTGCATGGCAAACCAATTGCAACAAATTGATATTAAAAGGAATTTCTTCGTCATCACGAGGGTGGCACAGCTGGCACGTCTGTTGCATTTAGTAGAGCAACCATGAACAAGCATCTGCCCCCCTTTCTGCAACATCCGCTCGCCAGGGAAATCGCGCTGGCCATCGTCATCAAACTGGCGGTGATCGTGGCGATTTTCTTTGCGTTCTTCGATGGGCAATCAGTGTCTACCGACGCCGAGGCGGTGGCGGACCGTCTGGCCAACCCATCCCAACACCCCATTCATTAACCAGGAAACACCCATGTTGACCGAAGAACTCGTCGACCTCTCGCGGCTGCAATTCGCAGTCACCGCGCTCTACCACTTCCTGTTTGTGCCCTTGACGCTCGGCTTGGCGTTCATCCTGGTCATCATGGAGCTGACCTACGTCATCACCGACCGCCCGATCTACAAGGACATGGTGCGCTTCTGGGGCAAGCTGTTCGGCATCAACTTCGCGCTCGGGGTGACCACCGGCATCACCATGGAATTCCAGTTCGGCACCAACTGGGCGTACTACTCGCACTACGTCGGCGACATCTTCGGCGCGCCGCTGGCGATCGAAGGGCTGATGGCTTTCTTTCTCGAATCGACCTTCATCGGTCTGTTCTTCTTCGGCTGGGACCGCCTCAACAAGTGGAAGCACTTCATGGTGACAGTGCTGATGGCGGTCGGCTCCAACCTCTCCGCACTGTGGATCCTGATCGCCAACGGCTGGATGCAGAACCCGCTCGGCGCGGAGTTTTCCTACGTCACCATGCGTATGGAAATGACCGACTTCTGGTCCATCGTGTTCAACCCGGTGGCGCAGGCCAAGTTCGTCCACACCGTGTCGGCCGGCTACGTCACCGCCTCGCTGTTCGTGCTCGGCATTTCCAGCTACTACCTCCTGAAGGGGCGCGACCTCGATTTCGCGCGCCGCTCGTTCCGCATCGCCGCCGGCTTCGGCTTCGCCTCGGCGCTGTCGGTGATCGTGCTGGGCGACGAGTCCGGCTACACCATCGGCGAATCGCAGCAGACCAAGATGGCTGCGATCGAGGCGATGTGGGAGACCGAGCCCGCGCCCGCCGGATTTACCGTATTCGCGCTGCCCAACGAAACGGAAATGCGCAACGACTACGCACTGCATATCCCCTACGTGCTGGGTCTGATCGGCACGCGCTCGCTGACCGAGACCATGCCCGGCATCAAGGAGATCAAAGAACGCAACCGCGAACGCATCGAGAACGGCATCCAGGCGGTGACCGCGCTGGAGCGATTACGCAAGCACCGCGACGACGCGGCCGCGCGTGCAGCATTCGAAGCCAGCAAGGCGGACCTCGGGTTTGGACTCCTGCTGAAGAAATACACGGTCGACGTCTCGCAGGCCACGCCCGAGATGATCCAGCAGGCGGTCGACGACACCATCCCGCGCGTGGCGCCGCTGTTCTGGAGCTTCCGCCTGATGGTCGCGCTCGGCTTCGCCTTCCTGCTGCTGTTCGGCTTCGCGCTGTTCTATTCGGTGAAGGGAAACTTTATCGAGAAGAAGTGGCTCTTGCGCTGGGCGCTGTGGTTCATCCCGATGCCGTGGATCGCCGCCGAGCTCGGCTGGGTGGTCGCCGAATACGGCCGCCAGCCGTGGACGATCTACGGCGTGCTGCCCACGCACATCTCCGTGTCGAACCTTACACCCGGCAACATCTACGGCTCGCTCGCCGGCTTCGTCGGCTTCTACACCGTGCTGCTGATCGTCGAGATGGTTTTGATGACGAAATACGCACGGCAGGGGCCGGCGAGCCTCGGCACCGGCAAATACCACGGCGAAATCGCGGCCGGCGGCGCACTGCCCGCGGGTGCCGTGGCTGACAAGATTTAAGGAGCGGACATGGACTACGAAACCCTGAAACTCGTCTGGTGGCTGCTCGTCGGCGTGCTGCTGGTCGGCTTCGCCATCATGGACGGCCACGACATGGGCATGGGCGTGCTCCTGCCTTTCGTCGGCAGGAACGACCTCGAGCGCCGCGCCATCATCAACACGGTGGCCCCGCACTGGGACGGCAACCAGGTGTGGTTCATCACCGCCGGCGGCGCGATCTTCGCCGCCTGGCCGCTGGTCTACGCGACTGCCTTCTCCGGCTTCTACTGGGCGATGATGGCCGCGTTGTGGGCGCTGTTCTTCCGCCCGGTCGGCTTCGACTACCGTTCCAAGATCAAGCATCCGATGTGGCGCTCGACCTGGGACTGGGGGCTCTTCATCGGCGGCGCGGTGCCGCCGGTCATCTTCGGTGTCGCCTTCGGTAACCTGCTCTTGGGCGTGCCGTTCCGGTTCAACGATTACCTGATGTCGACCTACACCGGCAGCTTCTGGGAACTGCTCAATCCGTTCGCCCTGCTGGCCGGCGTGGTGAGTCTGGCGATGATCACGACCCAGGGCGCGAACTATCTGATGATGCGCACCGAAGGCGCGATCTACCGCCGCGTGCGCACTGCCAGCCTGATTTTCGCCGTGCTCACCATCGCGATCTTCGCGCTGGCCGGGGTCTGGGTCGCCACCGGTATCGAGGGCTACGTCATCACCAGTGTGGTCGATCCCGGCGCCCTGCCCGATCCGCTCGCCAAGACGGTCGAGGTGCAGGCGGGCGCGTGGATGCACAACTACACGCAATACGTGTGGGCGATGTGGGTGCCGATCGCCGCCTTCGCCGCGCTCGCCGCGAGCGTCCTGTTCTCGCGCCTGCACCAGGCCGGCGCCGCGTTCTGGTCGTCGTCGGTCGCCTGCGCCGGCATCATCGGCACCGCCGGCGTGTCGATGTTCCCCTTCGTCATGCCGTCCTCGCTCGATCCGCGCTCCAGTCTCACCGCCTACGACGCAGTGTCGTCGCATCTCACGCTCGGCCTCATGCTGGGTGCCACCGTGATCTTCATGCCGCTGATCGTTTTCTACACCGCGTGGGCCTACAAGGTGATGTGGGGCAAGGTGACGACCGAATACATCGCCGCCAACGACAAGTCCGTCTATTAAGGAGAACGCCATGCTGAATGCCTGCTATTTCGCATTGCCGCTGTTTCTGTGCCTGCCGGCCGCCGAGGCTGCGACGCTCAATGTCAACCTCGACGGCGCCGGGGCCGGCGGCGGTCCGCTCATCGTGCTGGTATTCGAAGGCGCGAAAGGTTTCCCGAAGGAGTCGCGCGCGGCTCAGCGCCATGTGCTGCCAGCGGGCAAGTCAACGCTCGCGCTCGAGGGCATCAAGCCCGGTCAATACGCCGTGCTGGCCTATCACGACGAGGACGGCAACGGCGAACTGAACCGCTTTCTTGGCATGATCCCGCAAGAGGGATGGGGCCTGTCGAACAACCCGGCGGCCAGCGGCAAGCCTGCCTTCAAGGATGCGGCCATCACGGTTCCGGAAAGCGGTGCCGACGTGACGATCCGCCTCAATTACTGAAAGGAGACACCATGTGGTATTTCGCCTGGATGCTCGGGGTCACCATGGCCGTACTGCTCGCCTCGATGAGTGCAATGATGTGCGACGCCAAGGAATGCGCGCTCGACGAGGCGCGCAACAAGGCCGCGAACGACCCGCGGCAAGGCTGATTCGTTCTTCGTCTTTCAAGGGGAGTCCAACATGAGCACGCCGCACATCGTCATCCTCGGATCCGGATTCGCCGCGCTCACCGCCGTGCGCGAACTGCGCAAGCGCGACAAACACGCCCGCATCACGCTGGTCGCCCCCCGGGCCGAGCTGATGTACTACCCCAGCCTCATCTGGGTGCCGGCCGGCCTGCGGCGCGGCGACGATCTGCGCATCGACGTGTCGGGCTTTCTCGCCGAACACGATGTCGCCTTCCACGCCGGCCGCGTGACCGGGCTGGCCGACGGCGGCCGCACCGTGCTGACCGACAGCGGCAGCGTGTCGAACGATGCGCTCTTGATCGCCAGCGGTGGCCGCTTCCTCAAGGCGCTGCCCGGCATCGAGCATGCGCTGACGATCTGCGAAGGCGCGCCGGCCGCGGAGGCGATCCGCGAGCGGCTGGCGAAACTGGACGGCGGCACCATCGCGTTCGGTTTCGCCACCAACCCGAAGGAACAGGGCGCGATGCGCGGCGGGCCGATGTTCGAACTGCTGTTCGGCATCGACACCCTGTTGCGGAAACAAGGCCGGCGCGAACGCTTCAAACTGGTGTTCTTCAACGCCGCGAAGGAACCGGGCAAGCGCCTCGGCGACAAGGCGGTGGCCGGCCTGCTGCGCGAGATGGCCAAGCGCGGCATCGACACCCACCTCGGCCACAAATTGCTTTGCTTCGACGCCGACAAGGTCAAGACCGAAGGCGGCGACGTACCCGCCGACCTCATCCTCTTCATGCCTGGGATGAGCGGCCCGGCCTGGGCGAATGATGCCGGCCTGCCTCTGTCCGACGGCGGCTTCTTCCAGACCGACGCCCACTGCCAGGTGGCCGGCGCCGACAAGGTGTACGTGGCTGGCGACTCCGGCAGCTACCCCGGCCCCGACTGGCTGCCCAAGCAGGCGCACATCGCCGACCTGCAGGCAAAAGCCGCCGCCGAGAATCTACTGCGCGCACTCGACGGCCAGCCGCCCGCCGCGCGCTTCAAGGTCGAACTGGTCTGCATCGTCGACACCCTCGACCGCGGCATCCTGGTCTATCGCGACGAGAAGCGTGCGCTGATCCTGCCGCCGTGCCGACTCATGCACTGGGCCAAGCGCTTCTTCGAATGGCAGTACCTGCGCCCCTACCGCAAGGGCAGACGCACATGAGCGCCCTGCTCGACTCCGGCTGGGCCCGCGGCATCTCGCTGCTGGCCGCGCTGTCGCTGATGCTGCTCGTCACCCTGCTGCCGCGCGGCCTGACCGTCGACGACGGCAGCCCGATCAGCCACGGCGTGCTGACGCTCATCATGTGGGGCTTGTCGGCCGGCTTCGTTCATGGGGTTGGTTTCGTGCCCCGCAATCGCATCCTGCGTATGCTGCTCGGCCCCCTGGTCGCGTGGACCGGGATGGCCCTGGGGCTGTTTTTTTATGTTCAGTATTTTTTGAGGTGATGTCATGCAAGCACAACTTCACCCTGCCCCGTCCCTGTACACGCGTATCGGCGGTGACACCGTAATCCGCCAGCTGGTCGACCGTTTCTACGAACTGATGGACGAGCTGCCGGAGGCCTACGCCGCACGCAAGATTCACCCGGCCGACCTCACCGAATCCGGCAACAAGCTGTTCGATTTCCTCTCCGGCTGGCTCGGCGGGCCGCAGCGCTACATCGAGAAGCACGGCCACCCCATGCTGCGGCGGCGTCACCTTCCCTACGCCATCGGCCCGCAGGAACGCGATGAATGGCTGCTGTGCATGCAGCTGGCGCTCGAGGAAACGGTAGCGGACGAACCCCTGCGGAAGGCCCTGTACGCGCAGTTCGCCCAGTTGGGCGAACACATGCGCAACCGCGGCGGCGATACGCATGCCTGCGAACACGGGGTTGCCGTCGCTTAATACGCATCACGGTGAAAAGCGAGTTGCATGTTCTTGCTTGTGTTTCTCTAAATTTGAAGCGGGAAGGTCGATCATGAAAATTGCCGTCGCCAGCCAGAATCGCAAGATCGTCACCGGCCATGCCGGAAAGTGCCGCAGGTTCTGGATCTACGACATAGATGCCGGGGCCGTGAAGGACAGGCGACTGCTGGAACTGCCCCGCGAACAGAGCTTTCACGAACATCAAGGTGCTGAGCTCCATCCCCTGCAAGGCGTGCAGGTGCTCATCACCGGCGGCATGGGCGAAGGACTGGCGCGCCGGCTCTCAGGCATGGGCATCGAAGGCCTCGTCACGACCGAAACCGATCCCGATCGTGCCGTCACGGCCTATCTGGCGGGCGCCTTGCCGCTTGGCCAGCCCGGGGTGCACGGTGGACATGACCACTGATGGGTACGTACAGAACCAAACTCAACCGGGCAGGTAGGCCTGCGCAATCCCAGCTGGTCTACGCATCCTGCCGGCATGCCGAGTTGACATTGCCTATGCTTAATTCATGCCTCATCGCCACCGACTCACTGACAGCATCCGCTCAAGCAGCGCCAGAAATTCCGGGGGCGATCCATCGGTCTTCTAGCTGCGGCCGGCCTGTGAGCCAGTAAAGAGATTCTTCGCTTCGCAGGCTGTAAAGCTTGAACAGAATCAGGCGCCACACTTATTGAACAGGAGTTTATTCATGAATATCACGATCAACGGCAGAACCATCGAAACGGACGAGTCGGGATTCCTCAAGAATCCGGACGACTGGAACGAAGACGTTGCCGAGGTTCTGGTCAAGGAACACGAAAAGGCAGGGCATCGGCCCTTGAACGAAACTGCCAAGGGTCTGATTTATTTCTTCCGGGAATACTACAAGGAGAAACTGACCCACCCTTCCATGAATGACCTGATGAACACACTGGGCAAGCAACCCGGACAAAGCTTTGGCGATGCGGATGCGTACAAGAAATTCCTCTACGACATGTTTCCTCACGGCCCGATCCAAATGCTCTCCAAGCTGGCAGGGCTGCCGAACCCGGGGGTCGAAAACCAGAGCTGAAAGTCACACCGGCGCAATCAATACCTGTTTGAATCCTTAACCCTGCACGCGGGTCGATGTCACGCGCCGGTCTTGCCCGCTCCGCCGGGCGGGCAAGACTTGCCGTCACCTTTTCAAGGAGAGACTCGTGAAACAAACCATGCTGCAGGAAAAATACCCGGTCTACGTCGCCGAGATCGACAAGTCCGAGACCAGCTGTCAAAACGTCGACGAGGTCGTGAGCTACCTCAAGGACAAGATCGCCACCAATCCCAAGGTGCAGTTCATCGGCGTCTTCGACCATTACGCCCACACCAGGCGCATCGAAGGCGAGATCAATCCCGACATCAAGGCCGCGGTGGACGTGATCTTCTGCTTCGGTTTCGCCCTGCCGAATCCTCAGGTGCTGGCGGTGCGTCCGCGTTCCATCGGGGTCGCGGACATGGGCAGCAAATTCGTGGTGAGCTTCATGGAAGCGCCGATGCAACCCGCGAACGAGGCCATGGAGGCCTGGGCCAAGGGGCTGCGCAACAAGACGTGAGCGTTGCGCGTTTTGATCGCCACGCCCGCAGTTGTGGTGTGTGTCCCTCCTGCCGAAAATAACTCCGAGACCTAAATGTCCGAACAATCCGCCCGTCTGAAGAATTTTCCGGTTTCCTGGTTCTCCATCATCATGGGCATGGCAGGTTTCACCATCGCCTGGGCCAAGACCGAACAGCTCTTTGCCCTGGGCGTCAATATCAGCCCATGGCTTCTGGGCCTGACGGTCGTGCTGGCAGTGCTGATCGCCGCGATCTACCTCGCCAAGATGGCCAGCCACCCTGGCGAGGTGCTTGCGGAGGTGCAGCATCCCGTGAAACTGGCCTTTGTGCCGACCATTTCCATTTCACTGATTCTGCTGTCGATCGCCACGCTCCACGCCGCGCCGCAGGTCTCGTTCTGGCTGTGGAGCATCGGCACGGTCGTGCACCTGTTGCTCACCCTGTATGTGCTGTCGTCGTGGACCCAGCACGACAAATATGAAATCCAGCATCTCAACCCGGCCTGGTTCATCCCGGTGGTGGGAAACATCCTGGTGCCGATCGCCGGCGTGCACCATGGCCCGGCGATCGTTTCCTGGTTCTTCTTCTCGACCGGCCTGTTCTTCTGGCCGGTGCTGACCGCGATCCTGTTCAACCGCCTGATCTTCCACGCCACCCTGCCCGCGCGCATGGTGCCGACGCTGTTCATTTTCATCGCGCCGCCGGCGGTAGGCTTCATTTCCTACCTCAACCTGGTCGGCGGCGTGGACGCCTTCGCCATGATCCTTTATTGCGTGGGACTGTTCTTCACGCTGCTGCTCGCGACGCAGATCGCCTACTTCAGCAAGGTTCCATTCTTTCTGTCGTGGTGGGCGTACTCGTTCCCGCTCGCAGCCATCACGATCGCGACCCTGGCGATGGCCGAGCAGT
>JAHJNP010000201.1 GCA_018820745.1 Gammaproteobacteria bacterium | reverse complement strand
GCCGTGGCGCTCGGCATCCGGCAGCACCGCGGGAATCGACCACTCGACCAGATGGCCGTTGCGGAACGGAATGCCGCGCAGGTCGGTCGGCTCCATCTGCGACAGGCGGATGTCGATCAGCGGCACGGCGTGCCGCTGCGCAATCTTGGCGACGATCTGCGACTTGCCGACGCCCGGCGGGCCCCATAGCATCACCGGCGTGTGGTAGCCGTCGGCGGCGCTTTCAAATTCGCGGTCGAGGATGGTTTCAATGTGGGAGGGACGCATGGACAATCAGCACAACGGATAATGGTCTTAGATGATAATCGCTCGCGCCGCTCGGTTCCACCCGTAAGCCACTAAAGTGTCAACAACCACGCACCAGTTTCACCTTGCTCGAGGTGTGGGAATTTTGCTACCGTGGCGCGCAACCCGGCAGATTGGAAGCAACATGAATTTTTGCAGTGAATGTGGCAGCATCGTGACGCTGCGCGTGCCCGAAGGCGACCATCTGCCGCGCCATGTGTGTCCCGGCTGCGGCACCATCCATTATCAGAACCCCAAAATGGTGGTCGGCTGCATCCCGGAATGGGAAGACAAGGTGCTGCTGTGCCGCCGCGCCATCGAACCCAAATATGGGCTGTGGACGCTGCCGGCCGGCTTCATGGAGAACGGGGAGACCACGCTCGAGGGCGCCGCGCGCGAAACCTGGGAGGAAGCTGGGGCGCACATCGAAATCGGCAGCTTGTATACCTTGTTCAACCTGCCGCACATCAACCAGGTGTATTTGATGTTCCGCGCCCGGCTGCTGGACCTGGATTTTCAGCCCGGCATCGAATCGCTGGAAACCCGACTGTTCACCGAAGCCGAAATTCCCTGGGACGAAATCGCCTTCCGCACCGTGCGCGCCACGCTGGAGCAGTATTTCAGCGACCGTCGCACGGGCTCATTCGCCTTTCATTTCGGCGACATCCGCACGCGCTGATTTCCCATCAAGTGGGATCAGGCGGCGACGGCGAACTGCTCCCGCCCGATCACGTCCATCCCCACGCGCAGCCAGCCTTCGTGGCTTTCCTGCACCTCACCCAGCCGCAGCCGATAGAGCATGTCGCCATCACGCAGCATCAGCGGCGCGCCCAGGCGGTAATGCGTCTTGGGAATCAGCAGGTTGCTGACCCCTTGATCGAGATGGGTCATCGGCATGAACACGGCCCAGGTCTTTTCCTGCGTCCCCCCCTGCCCATCCGGCTCGAAATGGATTTCCACCCGCTTGGGGTGGTGTGACAGGCGCTGCGTGCCGACCATGTGCTGGTCGTCTTCCTCGCGGTTCCAGCGGATCGCCAGCAACTGCCAGATATTTTCCGCCGGGTCCCAGGACACGGCCACCAGGCGGCCATGCGGCAGCGTCGACGCCTCGGGCAGCGCAAAGCCCATGCCCTCCGTGCTCTCGTCGCGCAACATCCACGGCTCAAGGGTCGGCCGGGGCTTGGCTGCGTCGGAATGGGCCAGGGCAGCCAGGATATTGGCCATCCCCGCTGCCACCCACACACGGCCGAATCGGTTGGTGCGTTGACGGCTGCGGCGGATGCCGCCGCGTTCGATCAGGCTCGCCACTTGCTGGGTAAGCCCGTTTTCCCCCTCCGGCGCCGAGGTTTGATCGAGCGACTTCAGGTGGTCGATGAGCGGACGCAGAGCCAGGTAACGCAGACGACGACCCTGTACCCAGTCATTGTCCAGCACGCAGGCGCCGTCGCTCAGCGACAGATCCACCACGTGCGTGTGCGCCTCGCGCTGCGGCACGGTTGCGGGCAGGGACAATGGCTCGTAGCCCTCAAAAATCTGCGCAATGGTTTCGATTTCCTGCGTGCGGTAGCCCAGCGGATGCACCAACCCCATCAGCACCACCAGCGTGTATTCGCGTGCGCAGTGGGTGGGGCGTGCATTGATCTGCACCGTCTGGGTGGCAAACCCATCGCGCTCGATCAGGCGGTATATCTTGTGCACGCGGCGCCAGGCCGATCCGGCCGGATCGCGCGCCTGATGATAGTTCCAGCGCATGACCAGACCTGCGTAGCGCAGCGCACGGGTGGCAATTTCGGCAGCAAATGGCTTGAGTTCCACGCTGGCCGGACCCCGGTAGGCCTGCTTCAGCATGCCGAGCCAGGCCTCCGCCAGCAGCGACCAGAACACCCACGATTCGCGCCACAAGGCCTGGCGCGCCAGGCGGAACGAGGCCTGGTTGCGCACATACTGTTCGACAATGCGCAACTGCAAGGGCAGGCCCGCCTCTTCCAGCGCCATCAGCGACTTCATGCGGCCGAGCGTGGCCGCTTCATTTTCCGCGTTGAAACGTTCCAGCCCTTCGACCAGCGCATGATGCGCATCGTAATCCGAGTCCGCAGGCAAGGCTTTCAGCCATTTTTCGGTGGCTTTCGCTGTGGCAAACGGCGATCCCGCTATGACTTTTCTGCGGCGGGCGATCGTACTCAACATATCGAAAAGATCGGGCATGGGCGATGTCATCTTGTTTTGTTGCGAATACTGCTGACCAGCACCATTTGTGCCAAACCCATGCCCGTAGCACGTTTATTTCAACGCATTGGTTTTGTTCGATTTTGTGATATCAGCCTGCAACTGCATCCCGGCGGAATAACGAAAACCCGACACCCGCTGTTGAAGCCGCGTCAATCCTTCCCTGCGCGCGGCTTGTCACGCCAAAGCGGGGCGAACCCGCTACAATTCGCGCCGTGGAAGTGTGGCCGAGCGGTTTAAGGCACCGGTCTTGAAAACTTGGGCAACAAGTGCTTCCTGGTTGTTGAAATAGCAGTAAAAACAATGTGTTATAGTATTGCGCTTGGTGCCATTGCTGGCGCCGTTTAGCGGATTCTTAGCACATCACAAAAATGGTGGGTTGGCCGAGTGGTTGAAGGCACTAGTCTTGAAAACTAGCGAGGGGGCAACCCCTTCCAGGGTTCGAATCCCTGACCCACCGCCAGTTTTCGGTTCCGTAGCTAGTGAGGGATGGTTGTGGGCGTCTTCGATTTGTTCTCTAAACGTCAGAAGCGTGCTCGGGGCGAAATGCCTGATGTGTACGTCTATGACAAGCTGCCGCTGCCGCTTCGGGTGCAAATTGTTCACATTATCAAAGACGCCTTCGGGGAAGACGGGCGGCACACCAATAAGGCCAGTGACGCATATGAGTTTGTCAAGCAAACGCTATGCAGAGAATTCGGCGTTTTTGAACTAGTCCAGTACCCAAAATCCAACCAAGAATCGGTCTTCAATTTCTTCCTAGAGGAAGAGTCAGTCGAGCATGCGCTGGACGTTGTGGAGTTGTGCTTCAAATATATCCAACTGGTCATCCCTGAGGATAGATCGTATCTGCTCAACACTCGCCGAAAAATTGAACCGGACGACGCTGTTGCCGAGCTGAACGAGCGCTTCAAAGAGCACGGGGTTGGCTACCAGTTCGAGTCCGGCGAGATCATTCGTGTCGACTCTCAATTTTTGCACGCGGAAGCTGTAAAGCCGACGCTTGCGGTTCTGCGTGACGAGAACTTTAAGGGTGCGAACGAAGAATTCTTGAAAGCCCATGAGCACTACCGACACGGGCGCTACAAAGAATGCCTCGTTGACGCGCTGAAGGCATTCGAAAGCACCATGAAGACGATTTGCAGTCTTCGCGGTTGGCCGACACAGCCAACGGACACGGCGAAGAACCTGATCGCCGCCTGTATGAGCAATGGCTTGTTTCCGGCGTACTTCGATTCGCAGTTCTCGTCCATCCGCTCGCTGCTGGAAAGTGGCGTCCCGGCTGTGCGGAATAAGAATGGTGGCCACGGGCAAGGCGCAGTCCTGGTCGCAGTGCCCGAATATTTGGCTCGGTACACATTGAACCTCACGGCAACGACCATCCTTTTCATGGTTGAAGCACACCAAGCCACGATGTAAGCGAACCGCTCCCAATGGGCTAGAGCGCTACCAGCCCAGCCGAACTAACCACAAGGGCAGCAGGCAACTAACGGTCGTGGCCGACTAATTCAGGGTTTGCCGTTCCTTGCTGGCTGACATGCGCGCCGCTACAGGCCACACGCATAACTCACCCATACCCCTTTTCCGGGGTTGCAGCCTTGTCAATAAATGTCTTCGTCAGCCTCGCCATTTCACTCCCCCTTTAGCTTCGTTTAGCGTATTGCTAGCACCTCCAGTAAAGGTACGACAAACCACACCAAACTTGCAATGGCCATAAGCCATTGATCTAAAAGGATTTGTAAGGCTATATAAATCCACGAAAAGCAGCGTAAACTCCACCCACACAAAACTTGAAAACCGGCGTAGGCGTAAGTCTACCGTGGGTTCGAATCCCCACCGCCTCCGCCAACCTCTTTCGCCACAATCCTGACGCGCCTGCATTGCAACAAAAGCGACTTGCTCCCATTTCGGGAGCGTGCTACATTGCGTCATGCGCATCATCGCGATCAGCCAGCTACGGGCGTTCTGGAACAAGCATCCCCAAGCCGAAATGCCGCTCCGGGCCTGGTACGCCGAGGCCAGCCGTGCAGACTGGAAAAGCCCGGCCGATATCAAGGCGGCCTATCGCAATGCCAGCTTTTTGCCCAACAACCGCGTGACATTCAACATCAAGGGCAATGACTACCGGCTGATCGTGGCCGTGCATTACAACCGGGGCATGATGTTTGTTCGTTTTGTCGGCACCCACGCGGAATATGACCGCATAGACGCCAGCACGATATGAAAGGACACACGATGGAACTTAAACCGATCCGTACCAAGACAGAATACAAAATGGCGCTGGCCGAGGCTGAAGCGCTGTGGGATGCCCCGGAAAAAAGCCCCGAAGCCGACCGGCTGGAAGTGCTCAGCCTGCTGATCCAGAACTACGAGGCCCGGCATCATCCCATCCCCGATCCCGATCCCGTCGCTTTCCTGCTGCACGTGATGGAGGCACGCGGCCTGACCCGCAAGGACATGGAACCGTATATCGGAAGCCGGGCGCGCGTGGCGGAAATCCTCAATCGCGTGCGGCCGCTGTCGCTGGACATGATCCGCCACCTGTCCACGGGCCTCGGCCTTCCCGCAGACGTACTGATCCAGCCCTATGAAGCGGGCGATGGCAGGAAAGCCGCGTAAGGCAGGTGTCCCATTAAAAAACACGTGACGCTCACGCCTATCGATCATGACCGCGACAGCGCGGGGATGACTTATGTCTATCCCGTTGTCTCGCGCCGCGCGGGGGGTGTATCGGTGGGGGTCAACCTCAATCCCAACAATGCCTGCAACTGGGCGTGCGTGTATTGCCAGGTGCCGGACCTGGTGCGCGGAACAGCGCCCGAGATCGATCTGGCGCAACTGGAAGCCGAACTGCGCGCGATGCTCGCCGACATTCTTCACGGCGACTTCATGCAAACGCGGGTGCCCGAAGGCGCACGGCGACTGAACGACATTGCGCTGTCGGGCAATGGCGAGCCGACCAGCGCCAGGGCCTTTCCGCAGGTCATCGAATCGATCGGCCGGGTGATGGCGGACTTCGACCTCGTTGGAAAGATCAAGCTGGTGCTGATTACCAACGGCAGCCTGGCCGACCGGCCGCGCGTGCAGGACGGCCTCGGAAAAATGGCGGCATTGAACGGCGAAGTGTGGTTCAAGTTCGACAGCGCGACTGCCGCCGGCATGCGCAGCATCAACCAGACACGGATATCGCCTGACAAGCAGTTCGAGCGGCTGGCCGTGGCCGCACGCTTGTGCCCCACCTGGCTGCAGACCTGCGTATTCGCGCTCGACGGCGCGCCGCCATCGGACGCGGAGCAGGCGGCCTACCTGGCAGCAGTGGCGCGTATCCGGCAGCAAGCCATCCCGGTGCAGGGCGTGCTGTTGTATGGCCTGGCGCGGCCATCGATGCAGCCGCAGGCCAGCCGCCTGTCGGAGCTGCCCGCCGAATGGCTCGAAGCCTTCGCCGAAAAGATCCGCGCGGCAGGATTACCGGTCAAGGTTGCACCATGATCCACGGCATCGGCACCGACCTGCTGGACGCCGAGCGCATTCGCAGCGGCCTCATGCGCTTTGGCGAACACTACGCAGACCGCATCCTCGCCCCGG
>JAHJNP010000200.1 GCA_018820745.1 Gammaproteobacteria bacterium | reverse complement strand
TCTTCATCAACGGCGACACCATTCCCAACCCCAACACCCATGGCGACCCGGTGACAGACGCCAGCTTCTACCTGATCTTCAACGCCCACCACGAGGCGCTGGATTTCATCCTGCCGGAAAAACGTTGGGGCCAACGCTGGGCGCTGCTGCTCGACACCGCGCGCGGCTGGGTCGACGCGGCGCCGCCGCACCGGGCAGGCACCCGGCTGGAGGTGGCGCCGCGCTCCGTCGTGCTGCTGCAGCGCGAGGCCTGATCGGCCCTTACTCGCCCGGCGCGGACGGCGCGGACGGCGGCGCCCGGTACTCGATGGCCACCGTGCCGAGGCGCGCATTCAGCCCCATCACCGGCACCACCAGTAGCCATTGCCCGGGCGCGGTCTCCTCGGCAGTGATCTGCTCCGCAGTCAAATGACGCTCGGCATAGAGGCCGCCGAAGGCAGTGCCCAGGTGCCTGCGGTCGCTGGCCACGGCGACGCTGCCGTCCGCCTGCGCCACCGTCACCCCCTCGACGCCCTCCAGCTTGACCAGGTCGGTCACGTACTGGTCCACCTGGTCCAGGTTCCCCGCCATCATTTCGCGGCGAACCGCCCAGGCCAGCGGCACGCCGAACAGGTTCAGCGACTGCTTCACCATGCCGGCCTGGCGTGCCTCGGCCTGCTTGACCCATTCGGCGCGCTGGGCCGCCACGGTTTCCTGCGCCTGTCTCACCGCGGTGCCCTTGGAGACAACCAGCCAGCCGATGATTGCGATGCCGATCACCGCAACGATAATCGGTAAACGGTAGCGATGCCAGAATCCCCGCGCACCGGCTTCCTGTTCGTTCGGGTTGATTTCAGTCATGTTTCTCCTCCTCGGGTAATGAATGGGGGGTTTCGTTGGCACGCAGCAGCGCATAGGGGAACCCCTCGAACACCTGCGCCAGCAGCAGTCCCTGCGTCTCGCCCAGCGGCTGCGCCTCGATCCGCTGATCGGTCAGCACATTGAGCCACTGCGCATGCATCCGCTCCGGCGGCAGTTCGACCCAGGTGTCGCCCCACACCGCAGCGCCGACCGGCAGGCGGCCGATGCCGGCCATCAGGCGGCCGAACAGGCGCGGCACCAGCACCACCAGCATCTCGCCATTGGCGTGGCGGGCGAAGGCGCAGAGCTGTTCTGCGCGCGCGCCGTGGGTCTTGAGCGGCAGGTAGTCGCCGTCGCGGAACAGCGCTTCGCACGCGCGGCGCAGCGCCAGCGTCTTCCATGTCAGGTATAGCTTGATTCGCCCGTCCTGCAGCCGGTCGAGCAGCTCGCCCGCACACGCCGCCTCGCCGCGCTCGGCGCACGCGGTCCGGATCGACTGCAGCGCCGCCTGCCGCTGTGCGTAGTCCACCGGCCGCCGGTTGTCGGGGTCGACCAGACTGAAGTCCCACAGCTCGCTGCCCTGGTAGAAGTCCGGCACGCCGGGCGAGGTGAGCCTGAGCAGCAATTGCGCCAGGCTGTTGAAGGCCCCCACACGCGCGACCTGCTGTTGGAACGGCACGAAGTCGCGCAGAAACAGGTTGTTCGGCTCGGGTGCCAGCAGCGCGCGGACGAAGTCGCCGGTCGCCGCCTCGTAGTCTGCGTTCGGGTTCATCCACGAGCTGCTCACCTTGGCCTCGCGCACGGCCTTGATCATGTAGGCCTCGACCCGTTCCGCAAGCTGCGCCAGGCCCTCGGCATCCGCCGCCTCGAACGGCCAGATTCCGAGCAGCGTCTGGTACAGCAGATACTCGTCGTTGCGGCTGGGGGCGCGCCCGACGTCCAGCTTGCGGCGCTTGCTGCGGTTGAGCTTGCTCCAGCGGGACAGTGCGAGGCGCCATTCGCCCGCCAGCTCGGAGAGCGCGGCGAGCCGCGCCCGAACGTCCTCCGAGCGCTTGCTGTCGTGGGTGGAGCCGGCCAGCATGGCGTGCGGCCAGCGGCGCGCACGCGCCTGGTTCTCGTGGTGGAAGGCCGCCAGCGAGACGCCGAAGTGGTGCGGCTCGCTGCCGACCTCGTTCAAGGCCAGCAGCCGGTTGTACTGGTAGAAGGTGGTGTCCTCCACCGACTTCGCCATCACCGGGCTGCTGTACTGCTGGAACTTCATGGCGAAGGCACACGCCGCCTGGCGATAGCCTTCGCTGCGGCCCTGTCCCTGGCGCGCCAGCAGCACGTCACGAACGAAATCGAAAATGCTGGTGTCCGCCGCCTGGCTGCGCTTCTTCGCCACCCCCACTGCCCACTCCACATAGCGGGCGTCGTCCGGCGCAGTCTCGCAGTCCGCGACGTAAGTGCGGTAGACCGGAAAACCGGCGACAGTTTCGGCCAGCGCGCCGCGCAGACTGTTGAAGGTGAAATCGCAGGTGCGGCGGTTCCCCTTGGCCAGCCGTGTCAGCTGGGTCGCCAGCACCTGCAGTTCGCCCGCCAGCGAGGTTTCCATGATCAGGTGCTTGTTGGCGCGCACCATCTCGTTGAAATCCGGATGCGCGTGGATGAAGTTCTGATAAAGGTGGGTGAAAGGGTCTTCGGCAGCGGCATCGACGAACAGGCCACCGCACGCCGCCGCGAAGTCGTAGCCGGTGGTGCCGTGAACGGGCCACGATTCCGGAAGATGTTCGTGGGCGGCGAGGATTTTCTCTACCACCAGGTACAGCGGCCGCGTGTTTTCTTCGTCCGGTCTGGACGCCGTCGCCGCCGCCATCGCCTGCAGGCGCCCGAAATATTCCTGCGGGTCATACAGGCCATCCGGATGATCGATGCGCAGCCCGTTCACGTAGCCGCGCGCCAGCAGCTCGTGCACCAGACGGTGCGTGGCCTCGAACACCTCCGGGTTGTCCATGCGCAGCGCCGCCAGGTCGTTGATGTCGAAGAAGCGGCGGTAGTTGATCTCGTCCGACGCCACGCGCCAGAACGCCAGCCGGTAAGCCTGGGCCTGCAGCAGTTCGTGCATCAGGTCGAAACGCTCGGCGCCCGGTGCCGCCGTGCCGTTGCATTCCGCCACGTTCTCGTCGACGAACTGCGCGATGTCGGCGCTGCCGACATACAGTGAGGCCAGATGGTGCTTGTGCACTTCCTTGTCGCGATTGCGCTCGGCCACCGATTCCCCGTCCACGCTGTCGCGTCCCGGCAGATGGCCGAAGGCCGTGACCAGCGACTGGAATTCAAGCAGCGCCGCATCCTCGGTGCCCAGGCGTGCCTGCAGACGCGCCAGGTCGTAACCCAGGATGCGCGGGTACTCGCGCGGATCCACCGGGAAACGGTGCTCGTAATAGAACACGCTGAAGCTCCCCTGTTCGGCATCGAATGCGAGCCGGAGTTCGCCGCTGTCGAGCACCGCGCCGTAGTGGTCGCCCAGCACCGGGAGCAGCACCCGCCCCGGCAGTTCCCCGGCGCTGGTGTACCAGTCGATATCGAAATAGTCGGCGAAGCGGGAAGCCGGGCCGTTCTCCAGCACGTCCAGCCACCAGTCATTGTCGGCGCCCATGATGCCCATGTGATTGGGCACCATGTCGATGATCAGGCCCATGCCGCGACGCTTCAGCGCCGCAACGAACTGCTCGAAGTCCTCGGCGCCGGCGATTTCCGGATTGAGGCTGCTGTGGTCGGTAATGTCGTAGCCGTGTCGGCTGCCGGGGCGTGCCTTGAAAATCGGCGACAGATAACAGTGGCTGACGCCGAGCTCGTCCAGATAGGGCAGCAGCGCCGTCGCCTGGTGCAGTTTGAAATCGCGGTTCAGCTGCAGCCGGTAGGTGGCGCGCGGGATCCACAGGCGCACCCCCTCCCCCGTTCCGCCGCCGGCGGGACCGGACACCCGGGCCACCGGACGTTCCTGGCGCAGCGCCGGCAGAATGACCTGCAGCCAGGGGCTGTCGTGCCACGCCTCCAGATTGAGCGGCATCTTCAGCCGCCAGTTCGGATAGACCGGCTCCACCGTGCCCGGCAGGTTGGGCTGCTCGTGCACGCCGAAGCCGTCTTCCATCTGCAGCAGCAGCAGTCTGGATGGCGCCCGCGCCAGATAGGTGTAGACCGCGGCCGCGAGTTCGGGCGTCATTTCGGGAAAGGCCACCGGCTGCATCCCGCTGCCGGGCGGCAGCACACCCTCGCCTTCCAGCGCCACCAGCAATTGCGCGCGGTCCTCCGAGCGGGTGACCACCTGCTGGTTGCGCACCTCGTCGTCCGGAAACAGATGCAGCTGGTCGCGCAGGTCGATGTCCAGCCCCTGCCAGAAGCCCGCCAGCGTCGGCAGGTCGTGGGTGGTCACCGCGGCCACAGCATTCGCAGGGTAGGCCTGCGGCGGCTGCAGCCGGCCGTTTTCCTGCCGCTCGAAATACAGCAGCCGCGTCGACAGCACGTTGATCGGGTGCAGCGTGTCGCGCACCGCGTCCGGCACCGTGCCGAGATCCTCGCCCACCACCAGGCAGCGGTTGCGCTGGCTTTCCAGCGCGAGGATGCCGAGCAGGTCCTCGAACGGATACAGCACGTAGGCGCCTTCTGCGATGGGCAGCCCGCGTGCCACCCAAAACAGGCGCTGCAGTCCCATCACGTGATCGAGGCGCAGCGCGCCGGCGTCGCGCATGTTGGCGCGCAGCAGCTCGATGAAAGGCGCGTAGGCCGCGTCGGTCAGCCGGTGCGGAATCCACGGCGGCAGGCCCCAGTCCTGCCCCATGCGGTTGATCAGGTCGGGCGGCGCGCCGGTGCTGGCGTCAAGCGCATAGAGTTCGCGGCGGCGCCATGCCGCGGCGCCGCCTTCCGCCACGCCGATCGCCAGATCGAGCATCACGCCGATGCCGAGCCCCAGTTCCCACGAACGGGTGCCAACTGCGGCCAACTGGTTGCTCGCCTGCCACTGCAGGTATTCGAAAAACTCCACCCGTTGCAGATGGGCTTCGCAGAAGGCGTCCACCTCGGGGGCGTGCGGGTCGCGGTAAGCTTCCGGCCACGCCGGCCAACCCCACACCGCGCTGTCCTGCCCGCGAAAATGCGCCTGCAGTGCCTCGAACAGCGCCTGGCGGCGCAGGCCTTCGCCCTGTGACGCCTGGAAGGCGCGGAATCCCTGCGCCCGCTTGCTGTCATGGTCGAGGTGCTCGCTGCGGAAATGTTCATACAGGCATTCGAGGACCTGATTCTTGAGCACCGCCACGCCACGGTAATCGACCTGATCGGTGGCGCGCAGTGCCCGCAGCCGCGCCTGGAACTGCGGCACGTGCACCATCGTCCGGGCTTCCTCGCACTCGGCGAAATCGGCGATGGCCTCGACGTCGAGGTAAAGCGTGTTGAAGAACGAGCGGCTGGAAGGACTGTAGGGGCTGGCGTGTTCGGGGGCGTCGGGGAACAGCGCGTGCAGCGGGTTGAGCAGCACGGTGCCGGCGCCGACCGCGGCGCAGTATTCGATCAGGTTGCGCAGGTCACCGAAGTCGCCGATGCCCCAGTTGCGTTCGGAGCGGATGCCGTAGAGCTGGGCCGCGAAGCCCCACGCGCGCCCCTCGCCCTGGATTGCCGGCGGCACATAGCAGGCGGCGGGGGCGACGATGAACGCCATCTCGGCGGATTCGCCGCGGCCGTCGGCGCGCGCCAAAACGAAGCGGTGATAGCCCGGCTCCACCAGAAAATCCAGCGGCAGCACCCGCCGCACGAAGGTGTGGCCGTCGAGATCGCAGCGTCCGGCCGCCTCCAGGTCCGCCGGCACGCACTCGCCGCCGTCCTCGCCCCCCGACTCGCGCTGCAGGCGCCAGCGCCAGGCCTGCTTCTCCTCGGCCAGCGGCAGCGCGATGGCAATGCGGTGCGGCCGCGCCGGCTCGCGCACCACCCTCACCGGCGGCAGCGGCCGCGCCCACTCGCGCCGGTCCAGCGCCCGCAGGGACGCGGCGGCCTCTTCGTCGCTATTCGCCGGCAGCCCCATGGCGGCGAGCAGGGCGCGCCTGGTCGCGTCCGGAGTGTGATGGAAGCCGCCCCAGATGTCATGGTAGCCGGGCAGCACGCCGCAGCGCTCGCACAGCTGGTCGAGCAGCGCGCTCATGGCGATGCCTCCAGCGTCCACCGCACCGACCAGGGTGCCAGTTCATCCTTACCGGCCGCCGTGGCCAAGGCGAACAGCGTTTCCCCGGGCGGGGCGGCCGCGCTGGCCGCCTCGCCGGACAGATTCGCCAGCAGCCGCAACGTCGAGCCGTCGCCGAGGCGCCAGCTCACCCGCAGGCCGGCGGGCGCAAACGTCTCGAACGCGCCGGCGTGGCCTGCCATGCCGCGCAGCCGCGGCACGATGACATCCCGGCGCAGCCGCAGCAGTTCGCGGTAATAGTTGAGCCAGTCGGTGCGTTCCGGATCGCCGAGCGACGACCAGTCGAGCCTCGAGGCGGCGAAAGTCTCGGCCTGGTTGGGGTCGGGGATCGCGGCCTGCGTCGCCGCGTCGGCGAAGCGCGCGAACTTGCGAAACTCGCGCCGACGCCCTTCGGTCACCGCCTCGCGCAGCTCGCCGCCAAAGTCACAGAAAAACAGGAAAGGCGTCGCCGCGCCGAACTCCTCGCCCATGAACAGCATCGGGATGGCCGGCGCCAGCAGGTAGACCGCTGCCGCCGCGCGCACTGCCGGCGCCGGCGCGAGCTGGCCGATACGCTCGCCGAACGCGCGGTTGCCGATCTGGTCGTGGTTCTGCAAAAAGGACACGAAGGCCTGCGGCGGCAGCTGCGCGCTCGGCTCGCCGCGCGCCGTGCGATCGCGATAGGCAGACGGCTCGCCCTGGTAGGCGAAGCCTTCGGTGAGGCAGCGCCCGAGATGGCGGGCGGTCGCATCCGCATAGTCCGCGTAATAGCCGTCGGCTTCGCCGGTCGCAAGAACGTGCAGCGCGTGGTGGATATCGTCGTTCCACTGCGCGGCGTATTGGCCCGCGCCCAGGTAACGCGCTTCGTTGGCATCGTTTTCCAGCACCAGGTGTACCCGCCGTTCAGGATCAATGGCGGCATGCACACGCGCTGCCAGTTGGGTCAGGATGTGCGGCGCGGAGTCGTCGATGATTGCGTGCACCGCATCCAGGCGCAGGCCGTCGAAGTGGTATTCCGTGAGCCAGTAGAGCGCGTTGTGGATGAAGAACTCGCGCACCGGGCGGCTGTCGGCGCCGTCGAAGTTGATCGCCGCGCCCCACAGCGTGTGGTGGCGCTCGGTGAAAAACTTTCTCGCGTAGACGTGAAGGTAGTTGCCCTCCGGGCCGAAATGGTTGTACACCACGTCGAGCAGGACCATCAGCCCCTTCGCGTGCGCCGCCTGCACCAGTGCCTTCAAGTCATCCGGCCGGCCGTAGCGGCTGTCCGGCGCGAACAGCAGCGCGCCGTCGTAGCCCCAGCTGCGCGCCCCCGGGAAATCCGCCACCGGCATCAGCTCGATCGCCGTCACGCCCAGTTCGACCAGGTAGTCCAGCCGCTCGATCACGCCGGCGAAGGTGCCCTCGGGCGAGAAGGTGCCGACATGCAGTTCGTACACCACCGCCTCCTCCCACGGCCGGCCGCGCCATGCTTCGTCCTGCCAGTCGAAAACCGCAGGGTCGACCACTTCGCTGGCGCCGTGCACGTCGTCCGGATTGGCGCGCGAGACCGGATCCGGCACGCGCAGGCCGTCGTTGACCTCGAAGCGATAGCGCGTGCCCGCCCCGGCATCGGGCACGGTCAGCTCGAACCAGCCGTCGCCGCAGGCGGCCATCGGCAGCACCGCTTCGCGCGCCGCGTCGGCGAGGCACAGGCCCACCCGCTCGCAGCCGGGCGCCCACAGGCGGAACTGCACGCCGTCCGCGGTGATCCGCGTTCCGAATGGCATATCGTGGCGTCGTGTCGTCATCCCCATTCTCCCTTCAGCGTCGCGCCACCTGGATCAGGTGCCGCATGGCGGCACCGATGCCGGCCGAATCCCGCGCGAGTGCGTCGTTGACCTGCAGAATCGATCGTTCGGCGAGGAACAGCGTCATCAGCGCCTCGGCTTCCGCAGGGTCGGCCGGGAACGACGGATGCCCGGCCATTGCCTTGCGGTAGCTCTGGAAGAACGTCCGGCACGCCGCCCGCTCCCAGTCGTCGACATGCCGCTGCAGCGCCGCGCCCGCCTCCGGCGAATCGGCGGTTACCTCGCCCAGCGCGGCAGCCCCGGCCATGCCCAGGGA
>JAHJNP010000199.1 GCA_018820745.1 Gammaproteobacteria bacterium | reverse complement strand
TGTTTGTCGTCGGCTTTCTCAACGGCTCGATCACCAGCGGCACCGGGCTGTTTCTCACCCTCTGGCTGATCCGCTGGTTCGGCCTCGATTACACGCGGGCCGTGGCCTACACCCTGATTCTGTGCGGGCTGGTCTGGAACGGCACCGGCGCACTGGTGCTGGGCGTGATCGGCACGGTGGCGTGGGACTTGATGCCGGCGCTGCTGGCCGGCTCGGTCATCGGCGGCTATCTGGGCAGCCACATGGCGATCAAAAAAGGCAACCTGTGGATCAAACGGACGTTCGAGATCGTGACGATCCTGATCGGCCTGAAACTGATCTTCGGTTGAGCGTCCGGCGCCCCGCCACGCTCAGTCTTCGTCGGTCTGAATGCGGTTGCGGCCGTCGCGCTTGGCCTGGTAGAGCGCCTCGTCGGCTGCCTTGATCAGCGAATCGCCGTTTTGATAGAGCGGGTAGGTGGCGATGCCGCCACTGGCCGTGGCAATGAAATGGCGGTCGCGATAGGGATGCCGAATTTGCGAAAAATCCTGGCGGATTTGATCCATGATTGAAAATGCCTGTTCGGCATCGGTGTGCGGCAGACCGATGAGGAATTCCTCGCCGCCGTAGCGACAGATAATGTCCTGTTTGCGCAGACGCTGCTTGAGCAGCCACGAGATGCTGCGGATGACCTGGTCGCCCACGGGATGGCCGTAGGTGTCGTTGACCTGCTTGAAATGGTCGATATCCATCATCACCACCGACAGGAAACCGCCATCGTGCGCCACGCTGGACAGCATCATGTCCAGCGTGTTCTTGCCGCTGGAGTGGTTGAGCAGGCCGGTCAGGCTGTCGTTGTACATGGTGCGGCGAAGCGCCCGGTAACGCTCGATCTTGCTCTTGACGATCGCGTTGAGGAACACCGGGTTGAAGGGTTTGGTGAGGAAGTGGTCGCCGCCCAGCCGCATGGCGTCGACCTGCAGGGCGACGTTGGTTTCGCCGGACAGGTAGACGATCGGGGTGCTGAGGAATTCGCTGTGCTGGCGAATGATGCGCGCGGCCTCGACGCCGGTGCAGTTCGGCATGTACATGTCCATCAGGATCAGGTCGGGGTTGAATTGCCGTAGCGCATTCAGGGTCTGGCGCGGATCGTTGATGATTTCCGAGACAATCTGGTTTTCTTCCAGCGTGCGGCGGATCAGGTGGCTGGCGGTCTTGGAATCCTCCACGATCAGCACCCTATACGCTTCCTGGTCATGCCGCTCGTTCAGTTCCAGAATGTGCTCGACGATGGCATGCGAGGGCGTGCCCTCCAGCAGGCAGCTGTCGCACCCACCACGCAGGGCTTGTTGCAGTTGCTCGAAATCGGAAGGTACCCTGAGAGCGATCAGCTGTCCCATTGCGAACCGCTGCCGCAGTGTCTGGATTCGCCCGCTCCACTCGGCTTCGGGCAGACTGCTCATGTCGAGCAGCAGCAGGGGGGCAACGCCGGCACTGTCCGGCAAGGGATGTTGCCAGGTGGTGAACTGCACGGCCATGCTGAAATAACCCAGCTGGGCCTGCAAGTCCACCCAGGCCGACTGGTCATGCCCGATCAGCCAGGTCTGGCTGACCCCAGGTCATGGGGGGTGGGATGTTGCGGGTCATGGCGCCGCTCGGCCAGATCGGCGGTCGCCGAGGCATGGGTATTGGCCATGCGGCCAAGCGCGATCACGCGTTCGTTCAGGTCGTCCAGCGCGTCCTGCGGGAGCGGATGCCCGACATCCTTGTTGAACAGGGCCAGCGTTACCTGCTCCAGCTGGTGGCTGGCATGATGCAGGGCCGTGATGCCCTTGTCGATCAGGAACTCGGTGAAGCTGTTGATCGATACCGCCAGCTCGACGAAGCTGTCAAAGCTGGGCACCGCTTGATAACGCAGCCATGTATTCGACAATGCCTGGTTTTTTTGCAGGAGTTCTTCGGGGGAACAGAGCATGGATCGAGCCGGATAAACTTTTTCTTGTTGGCGTGTAGCCAGCGATTATCGCGCTTTATGTGCTGATTGGGTTAACGAAAATGCAATTCGTCGCGCCGCTCCTTGATTCTGGTCGCTGCGGCCCCGTGCTTGCCGCGTTCACTCGCCCACTTCCTGCTCCAGCCGCAAATACTGGTTGTATGCGTTGATCCGGTTGGCTTCGTCGAATGCCGGCATGGCGCTGTATTTCGACCAGTCGGTTTTTTCATAGGCTTCCTCGAAGGGTATGAGCTTGCGTGCGGGCGGCCCCATCTGGTCGCGCAGATACTGCAGATAGTCGCGGGTGAAGACGAGGTCGGTGCGCGGTGCATGCGAGGGCGCGCCGTGGCCGGGCACCAGCACCCTGGGGTCGAGCGCGATCAGCTTGTCGAGCGCGGCGATCCAGGCGCGGCTGTCGGCGTCGCCGACAAACGGCAC
>JAHJNP010000198.1 GCA_018820745.1 Gammaproteobacteria bacterium | reverse complement strand
CGCACCAGATCGTCACCGGCACCGCCTGCCATCTCGACGCCCACCTGGTGCACGACGCGCTGCACCACATGCGCCTCGACGGCGTCGATATCCTGTTCATCGAGAACGTCGGCAACCTGGTGTGCCCGGCGAGCTTCGACCTCGGCCAGCACCTCAACGTCACCCTGCTCTCGGTCACCGAGGGCGACGACAAGCCGGCCAAGTATCCGGTGATGTTCCGCGCGGCCGACGCCATGCTGCTGACCAAGACCGACCTGCTGGCCGTGCTCGACGACTTCGATTGCGACAAGGCCGAGGCGCACCTGCGCAATCTGGCCAACCCAGCGCCGGTGATGCGGCTGTCGGCGCGCAAGGATCTGGACATGGAAGCGTGGTACGCCTGGCTGCGCGAACAGCTGGCCGCCCAGCGCGCCCGTGTGGCGCAGGGCCAGTCGCGCCGCCCGGCGATCCAAGGCGACGGCATGAAATACCACAGCGTCACTGCCCGATGATCGAGGCCCGCGCCTGGCTGGAGAAAATCCACGCCCTCGAATTCGACCGCACGGTCAAGATCATGAACGTGTGCGGCGGCCACGAGCGCTCGATCACCCAGGCCGGCCTGCGCGGCGCGCTGCCGAAATGGGTCGAGCTGGTGCCCGGCCCCGGTTGCCCGGTGTGCGTGTGCCCCGAGGAAGACGTCTACCAGGCGATGCAGCTGGCGCTCAGGGACCGCGTGATCCTGGTCGCGTTCGGCGACATGCTGCGGGTGCCGGTCAACGTGAAGAAGGGCGAGGTGCGCTCGCTCGCCGAAGCGCAGGCCGCCGGCGCGGATGTGCGGCCGATCGCCAGTCCGCTCGATGCGCGCAAGATCGCGCTGGAGAATCCCGACCGCCCGGTGGTGTTCTTCGCCGCCGGATTCGAGACCACCACCGCGCCGGTGGCGGCGATGCTGGCCGAGGGAATTCCGGGCAATCTGTCCATCCTGCTGTCCGGCCGCCTGACCTGGCCGGCGGTGGCGATGCTGCTCGGTACGTTTGAATCCAGCCCGGGCAGCCCCGGCTTCGACGCGCTGGTCGCGCCCGGCCACGTCTCCACAGTGATGGGGCCGGAGGAATGGGCCTTCGTCGTCGACCGCCACGAGATCCCCGCCGCCGTCGCCGGCTTCGCGCCGGAATCCTTGCTGGCGTCGTTCTATTCGGTGCTGCGCCAGTTGAAAACCGGCGAGCGCTTTCTCGACAACTGCTACCGCGAAGTCGCGCATCCCGGCGGCAACCCGACCGGCCGCCGCCTGCTCGATGAAACCCTGGCCATCGTCGACGCCAACTGGCGCGGCATCGGCATCATTCCCAATTCGGGCTATGCGCTGAAGCCCACTTTCGCAAAACACGACGCGCGCCTCCTGTTCCCCGACCACGCCGACGCCGACTCCAATCAGCCCGGCCGCCGCCGCGCCGGCGAGATGCCGCCCGGCTGAGACTGCGCGCAGGTGGTGCTCGGCAAGATCTACCCCAACCAGTGCCGCATCTACGGCCGCGCCTGCACCCCGCGCAACCCGGTCGGCCCCTGCATGGTGTCGGACGAAGGCGCCTGCCGCATCTGGTGGGCGGGCGGCGTGCGCGCGGCCGCCGATGCCTGAACGCATCGCTCAATTCATTAGCATCGGCGGAAGAGTGCAGGGCGTGGGCTTCCGGCCCTTCGTCTACCGCCTGGCGCAGCAACACGGAATCACCGGCTGGGTGCGCAACGTCGACGGCGCGGTGGAAATCCATGCCGAGGGTGCGCCTACACAACTCCGGCATTTCAGCGACGCGCTGCTGAAGGAAGCGCCGCCACTGTCCGCCCCCGGCCCGCTTGCCGTCAGCGCCTGCGCACCTGAGCACGCCGAAGCGTTTGCCATTCTCGACAGCCTGTCGATCAGCGCCGCCGATATTCATTTACCTGCAGACGGCTTCGTCTGCGCCGACTGCCTCGCCGAACTGCACGCCCCGGCCAACCGCCGTCACCGCTACCCCTTCATCAACTGCACCCAGTGCGGCCCGCGCTACACCCTGATCACCGCCCTGCCCTACGACCGCCCGAATACGGCCATGCGCGACTTCGTGTTGTGCCCGGATTGCCGCCGCGAATATGAGAATCCGCTCGACCGCCGTTTTCATGCCGAGCCGATCGCCTGCCCGGCGTGCGGGCCGCATCTGCAATTCGTTTCGGGCGAAGCGACGCACGACGGCGATGAAGCCGTGCTGGCGGCTGCGGTCGCGGCGCTCAGGGCCGGGAAAATCCTTGCGGTGAAAGGCGTCGGCGGCTATCACCTGATGTGCGATGCCATGAACGACGCGGCTGTTTCAAGCCTGCGCGCCCGCAAGTCGCGGCCGGCGAAACCGCTGGCGGTGATGTTCCGCGATACCGACGCGCTGCGCGGCGCCGTGCAGGTGATACCTGGCATGGAATCCTTCCTGGCATCGCCCGAGCGCCCCATCGTGCTGCTGCCGAAGCGCGCCGAGGCGCCGCTGTCCGAATCCATCGCCCCCGGCCTCGCGGAAATCGGCTGCCTCTTGCCCTACTCGCCCTTGCACGACCTGCTGCTTGCCGACTTCGGCGGCCCACTGGTGGCGACCTCGGGCAATCTCTCCGGCGAGCCGGTGCTGACCGACAGCGCGGAAGCGCAGACCCGCCTCGCCCACATCGCCGACGCCTTCCTGCACCACGACCGCCCCATCGTGCGCCCGGCCGACGACCCGGTATATCGCGTCATCGCCGGCGCGCCGCGTCCGCTGCGCCTGGGGCGCGGCAGCGCGCCGCTGGAACTGGAACTGCCCGCGACCCTGCCCGAACCCGTGTTCGCGCTCGGCAGCCACATGAAGAACACGCTCTGCCTCGCCTGGGGCACACGCGCCGTCGTCCTGCCGCACATCGGCGAGCTCAACACGCCGCGCAGCCTCGATACGCTGGCGCAGGTGGCGGCCGACCTGCAGCGCCTGTATCAGGTGCAGGCCTCGCGCTTGCTGGTGGATCGGCATCCCGGCTACGGCTATCGCCGCTTTGCCCGCGACAGCGGCTTGCCACTGACCGAAATCTGGCATCACCCTGCCCATGCCTCGGCGCTGGCATGGGAATTTCCGGAAGTGAACGAATGGATCGTGTTCGCCTGGGACGGCGTCGGCCTCGGCGAGGACCAGACCCTGTGGGGCGGCGAGGCCTTCACCGGCGCACCTGGCCGCTGGCGGCGCGCCGCCTCGTTCAGATCATTCCGCCTGCCCGGCGGCGACAAGGCCGGGCGCGAGCCGTGGCGCGCCGCTGCGGCCTTGCTGTGGGAGACCGGCCAGGATGCGCCCTTCGCCCCCGAGCCGCTGCATCAGGCGTGGTCGGCCCGGCTCAACAGCCCGGCCAGTTCGTCGGTCGG
>JAHJNP010000197.1 GCA_018820745.1 Gammaproteobacteria bacterium | reverse complement strand
GCCAGCGTGCGCAGGCCGTCCATCAATTCGTCCGGCAGCACGCACACCCGGCGATACAGCCGCAGCGCCGCGCGCAGGCGCCGCAGCGCCACCCGTGCCTGGTGCACGTATTCGATGTCGCCGGATGCCAGCACGCCCGGCAGATTGGCCTGGAACTGCGCGAGGCACGCCTGGACAATCGCGGCAAAGCCGTCTTCCATGCACATGCCTTCGTCCAGTGCCTGCGGCACGGATTTCACCGGCGCGGCGTCCACCCCGCGTGCCAGGCGCACGCCGCGTTCGGCCTTGCTGATGTCGAACGGCAGGCAATCGAACGCGCCGGCCCACTCCAGCGCCAGCGCGAACAGCGCATCCGGCTGGCCGGCTTTGAGTTCGAGCTCGATCTCGCAGATCGGCTGGCTGTTTTTCCCCGCACGCACTTCGCCCACGTCCAGCGCCACCTCGATCTGCGCGCCGCCGCGGCCCTTGAGCAGCCAGGCGGTGCGGTCGAAGCGCGTTTCGAACACCGGCACCAGCTGCGCGCGCAACGCCTCCGGCACCAGCGCCAGCGCCTCGGCCGGAAACCGGCTCCAGTCCGGCATGCTGCGGGCAACCGGCATCTCGAACTCGGCGCGCTGCGACAGCCCGCCGCGCCGCTCGCCCTCGGTTTTCAGCGTCTGCAGCCAGCGCCGCCCGGCCCGTCGCACCCTCAACGCCACACCCTGCGCGCTCAAGGCAAAATCCGGGGTGTCGAAATAACGGGTGATCAGTTCCTGCCGGACTGGCGCGTCACGCCGCCTGGCCATCCGTTTCAGGAATGCCGCAGCCTGCTGCGGGGGCAGCGCCAACTTGAGTTCGATCTCGACCGAATCGGAAACTGTCATATATCTGTCATGTCAGGATAAAGACGGGACGTTTATCATTGAAGCACACTACGAAAAACCAATCATGAACCTGCCAAGCCCCGATACCCTCATCAACCGCGAGCTCGGCATCCTCGAGTTTCAGCGACGCGTCCTGGCGCAGGCCGAGGATCCCGACATGCCGCTGCTGGAGCGGCTGAAGTTTATCTGCATCTTTTCCAGCAACCTGGACGAATTCTTCGAGGTGCGGGTGGCCGGGCTGAAGGAACAGATTCGCGCCAATACCGCCCAGCGCTCGCCCGATGGCATGACGCCAAGCCAGCAATACCGCGCGGTATCGGAAACCGCCCATGCGCTGGTGGCCCGGCAATACGAACTTTTCAACAAGGAAATCATTCCCGAGCTGGCGACCCACGGAATTCACTTTTTCCGCCGTACGCAGTGGAACGAGACCCAGGCGGCGTGGATCCGCGATTACTTTTTCCGCGAGTTGATGCCGGTGCTGACGCCGGTGGGTCTCGATCCCTCCCACCCGTTTCCACGCGTGCTCAACAAGAGCCTCAACTTCGCGGTCGAGCTGTCCGGGCGCGATGCCTTCGGCCGCAATTCCGGTGCCGCCGTGGTGCAGGCGCCGCGCTCCCTGCCGCGGGTGATCCGCATGCCGGAAGACATCGCCGGCTGCGAATACGGCTTCGTCTTCCTGTCGTCGATCCTGCACGCGCATGTCGGCGAGCTGTTCGCCGGGATGACGGTGGAAGGCTGCTACCAGTTCCGCGTCACCCGCAACTCCGACCTGTTCGTCGACGACGAGGAAACCAAGAACCTGCGCCAGGCCCTGCAGGGCGAACTGCCGCAGCGGCATTACGGCGCGGCGGTGCGGCTGGAAGTGGCCGACAACTGCTCGGCGTCGATGGCCGCCTTCCTGCTGGAACAGTTCGAGCTCGACGCCGACGCGCTCTACCAGGAACACGGCCCGGTCAACCTGGTGCGCCTGATGCAGGTGCCCGACTGGGTCGACCGTCCCGAACTGAAATTCGCGCCCTTCGTCCCGGCCCTGCCTGCCCGCCTGGCCAAGCATGAAGACATCTTTGTGCAGATCAAGAAGGGCGACATCCTGCTGCACCATCCGTTCGAGTCGTTCCAGCCAGTGACCGATTTCATCGAGCAGGCTGCCGCCGACCCCAACGTGGTCGCCATGCGGCAGACGGTCTACCGCACCGGCACCGACTCCAAGCTGATGCAGGCGCTGATTCGCGCCGCCTTGTCGGGCAAGGAAGTCACCGTGGTGGTCGAACTGATGGCGCGCTTCGACGAGGAGGCCAACATCAACTGGGCCGCCAAACTGGAAGAAGTCGGCGCG
>JAHJNP010000196.1 GCA_018820745.1 Gammaproteobacteria bacterium | reverse complement strand
GTGCCTGATCTCGTCACTAAGCAACTTCCCGCTTGGGAACCGGTATTCAAGCGCTACAGCAATGAGCTCTACTGTCTCGCAGTCGTGCCGAAAGATGATCCGGTCAAGGCAAGAGTGGTCGTTCAATCATTCCTTGATCTTTATGCATACGAGCGAGGATGGGAAGTTCTTAAGAGCGCACAAGACGAGTGCAAGCAGTTCATTGCTAGCCTCAATGCAATGTGGTTTGCAAATCCGACTATCGAAGACATCAGCAGCTTGCTAAACAACCGCCGGTTTGTTGTTCTTGAGGGGCCGCCGGGAACGGGTAAGTCTCGTGTTGCCGAACAGATACTGCGCGACAAGTACGGTGGCAATGGACTGATCACTCAGTTTCATCCTTCAACAACATATGAGGACTTTGTTGCAGGCCTTTCACCCGATGTCACCAATGAGAACCTTCGCTTCTCTGCTCGTCGCGGTCATCTAATGGAGGCTGCAGCAAAGGCCCAGACGCAGTCCGCCTTGCTGGTCGTGGATGAAGTTAATCGGGCCGACCTCGGTCGAGTACTCGGAGAAGCGATCTATCTGTTTGAGGCCGAGTCCGGAGCACCCCGTTCGGTTCGCTTGCCCCACGCCATTGATGGAGATCAGGCATTCACGCTTCCCTCGCAGCTTCATGTTCTCGCCACTATGAACACTGCTGACCGAAGCGTTGCTCGCATGGACCTTGCGATTCGACGTCGCTTTGCCTTTGTCACGATGATGCCTGACCGTCAGGTTGTTCAGGCCAATAGCACCCCAACTGGGGTAACTCTGTTTGACGCGCTCTGCGATGTCTTTCTTGAGTTTGCCCCAGATGATGCGTTGGCGCTGCTTCCCGGACATTCGTACTTCATCGTGCCAAATCAAGACGAGGCGATTCTTCGCACACGCTTGCGCCATGAGTTGCTTCCTCTTGTGGATGACTATCTTCGTGAGGGGTACTTAGGCCCCGCAACGGCAGCATTGCACGCTGTGCGTAACCAGATCGCCGACGCTGCTCAAAGCAGTCACGACATCGCGTAGCATGGCAGCAAGAGCGACGAAGCGCCGAAATGGCGGATATCACGCCAACGCAGCTCGCGCTCGTGGCTCGGCCGTCCATCTTAGCCAGGCACCGGAATCGCATACCCTTCTGCACGGCACTGACTGCGGTACTCCCGTTGTTGTTGATCCGAAGCCGTACATCGCTTCCGCTCGCGAACCCGGATGGGGCGTTTACCTTGATGCCTTTCTATCGCGCAATCGGACAGGGTTTGACGCTCTAAGTCTTGAACCAAGAATCGCTTCTGGACGGGACGGAGTGCGCCTTGAACTTAAGCCAGGATTGCGCGCTGGCGCCATTCCCCTGAAGTCTGCTGTTACCGGTCAGGTCGCCGGCGGCGTTGTGATCAGTCCCCGGTTTGGGTGGCCTGGAGTTGGGCAGATTTTGTCCGCAACTGGTTGGGGAAGCGGTCCCGTGTTTCTGGACCTTCCCCTCGTGCCCGGTAGCGGCCGAGAAGTTCCTCCTTGGGTATTGGCAGGTCCTGTGATCCGTCGTCTGAAAGATCTACTTGAACATCTTCGTCCCGGCTATGTCGTGCGAGACGAGGTCAGGGGTCATCCACGAGGACAGATTCAGTGGCATACCTATTTGACTAGGCAGATGCCAAGCGGCCGATGGCATCACTTACCTTGTCGGTTTAGTGAACTTGATACCGACTCCAGACTCCGTCAGGTTGTGAGGTGGACACTGGAACGACTCTATGCCGACCTCGGTTCCGCTGGGGGGAGAGACCCAGTCGCACTATCTTTGATCAGGCAGATTGTTCTCCTTCTTGAGCATGTACTGGATGTTCCGGCACGACGTCCATTGCGGGCAGAGCTTGAACAGAATCTTGGTAGTAGTCCAATGGCTTCACAAGCCTTGCGTGAGGGTCTGCGAGCCATTGGATGGATTGTGGACGAACGCGGTCTCGGAGGAGGCCGTACTTCCGATGGGCTTGCATGGACCCTTCCCCTTGAGCAGCTATGGGAGCGCTACGTGGAGAGCCTCGTGCGAGAGGAGGCGGCACGAAGCGGCGGTAGAGTTCGTGTCGGGCGATTGGGTGAAACGGTCGTTCCCTTAGCCTGGAATGACCCCAGCCACAGGGCCCTTGGTCACTTGGTGCCCGACTTCGTAGTTCACCGGCATGACGGTATCGAGGTCATAGATGCCAAGTACAAATCACACTTTGCCGACCTCGATGCAAACCGCTGGTCCGCTTTAGCGGAGGAAACCCAGCAATCGGTAAGAGCTGATCTTCATCAGGTACTAGCTTATGCCGCAGCTACAGGGTCTTCTGATCAAATGGGCGCCACCTTGATTTACCCCGTTCGGCGCCGCCTCTATGAAGATCTGAAGCGATACGGCCGCGCAGAAACACGAGCCGCTATTTCGGTTGGGCAGCGGCAGATAACCCTGCGTATGAAGGCCGTAGCATTTGGCACCTGACAGGATTCTGCATATGGCGCGACGCAAGAAATCTGTTCTTGAAGACTTGATTGACGTAACTGCCTTTGTGCCGTGGTGGGTTGGCGTCGCACTGGCAGGCATTAGCTATCTCATCTTGCACAGCATTGCCACGATGCCTATTCCCGCTCCCGCCGATACCAAAGCGCTGGGGCATTTCGCTGGCCGTCAAGTGTGGGTTGGACTTTCGTCCGTATTCCAGTGGTTGTTGCCTGTCGCCTTCCTTTCGGGTGCAGCGCTCTCCGGTTTCAAGCGTGCGAAGCGACAGCGGCTGCACGCCGAGGTCGCAAGCGCGCCGTCGCGCGGCGCGCTGGAATCGATGAGTTGGCGCGAATTCGAAATGCTGGTGGAGGAATTGTTCCGCCGCAAAGGCTTTGCCGTTATCGAGCGTGGCGGCAACGGCCCGGATGGTGGCGTCGATCTGGAGTTGCGCTTTGGTAAGGACAAGTACTTCGTTCAGTGCAAGCAGTGGAAGAGCCAGAAGGTTGGCGTCGCTATCATCCGCGAACTGTATGGCGTGATGGCAGCCGAAGGTGCTGTCGGTGGCTTCGTTGTTGCGTCCGGCAACTTCACTGACGATGCAAAGAGTTTTGCCGAAGGCCGCGCTATCGAACTGGTTGCAACCAGCGAGTTGCTGCGCTTGATTAGTTCAACGGCATCGAGTGATGCCCGACCTCCGATGCCGGGCGCCGCTGCCGCGCCTGTCTGCCCTGTTTGCTCGGCAGCAATGGTGGAACGCGTCGCAAAGAAGGGCGCCAACGCCGGTCAGCGGTTCTGGGGTTGCAGCCGCTATCCGGCTTGTCGCGGTACGCGGCCACTATAAGTTCGCCCCTGATTGGGAGTGCTCCAACAAAAGTCAGCCGTGGCGGTACGGCTCCTGAAGTCCGCTTCGTGGCCGAGGTGGATGCCGGAATGAGCCGCCCTTGCGCGGCCACTGACTTCCGATAAGATATGCATCTATCTATTCATACACGCATTCATACCCATGTCCAGCCACGCCGATGCGATTCGACTCCAGCTTGCCAGCGGGCCGCTGGCTGCGCGGCAATTGCTTGATTCGTTGGGCATCAGCCAGCCGACGCTGTCGCGCGCGCTGGCGGAGCTGGGCGGCGAGATCGTGCGGCTGGGCGCGGCGCGATCCATTCAGTACGCGCTGCGCGACGGGCTGCACGGCTTGCCGGACATGCCGGTCTATCGGGTCGATGTCGCGGGAAAGATCCGATCGCTGGGGACGCTGGTGCCGGTGCGGCCGGACGGCTTCGTGATGC
>JAHJNP010000195.1 GCA_018820745.1 Gammaproteobacteria bacterium | reverse complement strand
TGCCGATGCCGGTCTTAGCCGACGCGCGCACCGCCTCGCTCGCGTCCAGCCCGACGATGTCCTCGATCTCCTCCGCCACCCGGTCCGGATCGGCCGCCGGCAGGTCGATCTTGTTCAGCACAGGGATGACCTCGACGCCGAGGTCGATCGCGGTGTAGCAGTTGGCCACCGTCTGCGCTTCCACGCCCTGCGAGGCATCGACCACCAGCAGCGCGCCCTCGCACGCGGACAGCGAACGCGACACCTCATAGGAAAAATCGACGTGGCCCGGGGTGTCGATCAGGTTCAGGCGATAGACCTTGCCGTCCTGCGCCTTGTAGCTGAGCGCGGCGGTCTGCGCCTTGATGGTGATGCCGCGTTCCTTTTCAAGATCCATGGAATCGAGCACCTGCGCCTCCATTTCACGGTCGGACAGGCCGCCGCAAGCCTGAATGAGGCGGTCGGCCAGCGTGGACTTGCCATGGTCGATGTGGGCGATGATGGAAAAATTGCGGATCAAGCTCTGGGACACAGCAAAACGGGCACGCTTCCGTGCCCGGCTAGGGATGAGATAACTAGCAGAATTTTAACGGATTTCGGGGTCTGCCGACACCAATTTCGCGCCCGCGTTGTAGCGAGAATGCGACGGATGCAAGGCGCGTCGCACCGGCAAGGGCCTTCCCATGCCATGCGAGCCGAGACGGCAGGCGCGCATTCTCGCGGCAACCCGCAAGGGCGGGCGTGAAAGGGGGGTCAGCAGGCCCCTCGATTAAGGCGCAGCCATTCCCGAAACGCAGGCATGTCAAGCTGATGGCGGCAAATCTCGATGTCGCCGTCGAACAGTAGCGGCACGTCCCAACCGAAGCGTGTTTTGAGCACCGGATCGGCATCCACATCGACGGGCGTCAGACGGCATCCCGTTCCGGCGACCCGCACGCCGACTTCTGCCGCCATCTCCTCGCACAGCGGGCAGCCTGCCCGGGTGAAGAGCGTGAGCGTCTTACTCACCCGATATCTTCAGCGGAATGTAGAGCGAGCCCTCGCCACGCCTTACCAGGATGGCCGCGCTCTTGCCTTTGGGAATGGCGGCGATCTCCCGGCGGAAGGCCTCGACCGTGGCCACCCTGCCGTTATTCACCGCGAGGATCACGTCACCGACGCGGATGCCCGCGCGGGCGGCGTCGCCGGTGACCTCTTCCACCAGCAGGCCATGGTCGATCTTGAGTTCGCGTCGCTGGTCGGCCGTCAACTCGGACAGGGCCAGGCCGCCCCGCGAATACGTCTTGCCATTTTTGCCGGCAAGCTGCTCCTCGCCCGGCAACTCGCCCAGCACCACCGTGATTTCCTGCATCTTGCCTTTGCGCCACACCTGCAGCGGAATCCTCGCTCCCGGCTTGGCCATGCCGACCATGCGCGGCAGGTCATCCGCATTTTCCACCGGCTTGCCGCCGAACATAAGGATCACATCGGCCGCCAGCAGTCCGGCCCGGGCCGCCGGGCTGTCCGCCTGCACCTGCGCAATCAGCGCGCCACGCGGACGATCCATGCCGAATGATTCGGCAAGGTCGGCGGTCACTTCCTGGATCACCACACCCAGCCAGCCGCGCAAGACCTTGCCGCCGGCCTTCAGTTGACCGGCCACTTCCATTGCGACATCGATCGGGATCGCGAACGACACCCCCTGATAACCGCCGCTACGACTGTAGATCTGCGAATTGATGCCGACCACTTCGCCCTTCATGTTGAATAGTGGCCCACCCGAATTGCCGGGGTTGATCGCCACATCGGTCTGTATGTAAGGCACGTAACTTTCAGACGGCAGCGAGCGTCCCTTGGCGGAGACAATGCCGGCGGTGACCGAGTTCTCGAAGCCGAATGGCGAACCGATCGCGACGACCGCCTCGCCGACGCGCAGCCTGGTGGGGTCGCCCAACTTGACGGCAGGCAGGTTGTTGGCCATGATTTTGATGACGGCCACATCGGTGCGGTTATCCGCACCAACCACTTTGGCGCTGAACGTGCGCTTGTCGATGAGCTTGACCTCGACTTCGTCGGCGCCGCGCACCACATGGGCATTGGTCAGAATGTAGCCGTCCTTGCTGACGATGAAGCCGGAACCGGCGCCGCGCGCGGGAATTTCCTCGACCGGCCCGCGTCCGGGAACGCCGGGCGGGAAGAACCGGCGGAAAAATTCCTGCATGTCCTCCCCATCGGGAATCACGAACGGAAAGCCTTCCGTATTGCGTTTCACCAGCTTGGTGGTGCTGATATTGACCACCGCCGGGCCGTGTGTCTCGACCAGGTCGGCCACATCCATCACCTCCTTTGCCACTGCCGGCGCAGACAAGGTCAACACCAGCGCTGTCGCAGCCAAAGTCGCTCTCATCAAGATCATCCTTTCTTCACTTGGAACAGGTTGACGTCTTCACGTCTGAGCACAACCGGGCGCGCCGTCCGGCCGCCGCGCGCGGCCAGCCAGCCCGCCAAGCCCCCGAGCAGCATACCGGCCAGTGCGGGGCCGTCACCGGGCCGCACCGCCTGCGCCAGCAACGCGCCCGTCAGCATCAGCCCCAATGGCAGGCCATAAACCCGCATTGCGCTCCTGAGTATGCTGCCCCGGGCAATCCCGACGACAATGCGGTCGCCAGGGGACAGCGACAAGTCGCAGTCGACCAGGAAATGCCGTGGTTTATGCTGGAACAGTTCGGCTATGCGGCGCGACGCACAGCCCTGCCCGCCGCAGGTGCCGCAGCCAGACGGCTCGACCGCCCGCACCCAGATGCCGTCTGCTGCCGTTTTGATGACTTCGGCGGTTTGCTCCAGCATGGTGCTGCCTACTTTCGCTTCACCGAATTACCGGTTTCGATCAGCGCCATGTTCGGCACTTCGCCCAGGGTGGTTACGGTGTGGCCGTCGACCTCGCGCGCATAGATGCCGATCACGCCTTCAGCCGACAGGCCGCGCATATTCTGCACTTCGGGATCAACCGGTTCGACGAACATCGACAGCACGGAGAGGCCGTCTGAAAACACCAGATGGGTGACCGGCGCCTGCTTGCCCGGCAGCGAGCGAACCGCCACCTGTACCCGCTCGAATCCCGGTGGCGGGGTCACGTTCCAGGCGACTTCGGCCGGTTTATCGAGACTGGCTTGCTGGATGCGCTTACCGGCCAGATCATTGCGAAACAGTTGGGCATCGGGCGCCTTGCCGATCTGGATTTCTGAAAACACGAACATCGACACTACACCACCGCTACTGTTGACGACGCGCGACTTGAGCGGCAATCCGGTTTGCTTGTCCAGCCACAGGTTGTAGCCATAACGATAACTGTCGCGCGGCTCCAGCACCACCACCTGGCAGGGCCGCCCAGCCACCCGCTCGGTCCCGCCAAGCGTCGCCCCGTAATATTCGAGCAGGCTGGCCGGCTGCGCAGGCAGCAAGGCGGGGAAGAAACGGCGCAGGGCATTGCGCTCCAGCCGCACATTCTTGCCATCCGGCAAGTGACAATAGACATTGTCGTTGATGCGCAGAAATTTGCGCGGGGTGCCGTCCAGCACCTCGACTTTTTCCAGTTCGCCGGTCGCATCGGTGCGATGCAGCACGCGCAGTACTTCGACGTGCTCTCCGTGGTGGTATACATAGACACCACTGTAATTCTGCTGCCTGGCGGCAGCAGAAGCGCGGTTGAGCCAATCGAGCGCGGCATCGGCTCGCGCCATGCCGGACAACATCACCAGCCCGACAAATCCTGCCGCCAGCCAGCCTTGTTGCCGTGCTGATCCCGCCCGCATCAACGCGGCTCCACCGCAACCGCCGTCACGCGCTGGTAAGGCGAGGCCACTGCCATCGGGGCGAATTCCTGATGTGCCACCAGATAGGAAGCGAATCGGTCATCGTCACGCGGCTCCGCAGCCAATCCAGCCTGCTGGAAGCCCGGCGCCACCGCCATCGGTGCCGTGGCGGGCGCATCCGACATCAACCCGCTCAGCGCAATCACGCCCCATACCGCGAGCGAGGCAAACGACGCTACCGCCACCCGTTGCGGCCACACGCCGCGGCGCGGCGCGAGCACGGTCGGCTCGACTGCCAGTTGCGCCGAGAAGCGCGCCATGAAATCGTCCTGCGCCGGCGCCACGCCACGCATCAGGTCGCCGATCAGGTGGTATTCAGACCAGCTTTGTCGCAAGACCTCGTCATGCTTCATCGCCATGATGCAGGCCTCGGTTTCGGCCTGCGCGGTTTCGCCGTCAAGCACCGCGGACAGCATCAGCTGCGGGTCGTTGTCGGCCTGTTCAGCCTGGGGAAGGGTGTCGGGTTTGCGAAGTGCTGACATGGTTACCACCTTTTATCCTGACCGGTGCCCAACATCGGGCGTATTCTTTCTGCAATGGCCTCGCGCGCACGGAAGATCCGGGAGCGCACGGTGCCGATCGGACATTCCATCATCTGCGCGATGTCCTCGTAGCTCATGCCTTCAATCTCGCGCAGCGTGATGGCTGTTCGCAACTCTTCGGGCAACGCGTCAACTGCCTCATTCACTGCTTGGGCGATCTGTTTGGTATGAAGTTCCGCTTCCGGCGTCGCAATGTCACGCAGCAGGTCGCCCTCTTCATAATTCTCGGCATCTTCCGCCAGCACATCGCTCGATACTGGCTGGCGTTTGTGCGCCACCAGGTAATTCTTGGCGGTGTTGACGGCGATGCGGTACAGCCAGGTGTAAAACGCGCTTTCGCCACGGAATCCCGGCAACGCACGGTAGGCCTTGATAAACGCTTCCTGCGAAATGTCTTCCACCTCCGCCGCGTCGCGCACCATGCGCGACAGCAGCCGTCCGACCTTGCGGTGATACTTGATCACCAACAACTCGAATGCGCGCTTGTCGCCCTGCTGGGCACGTTCAACCAACACCTGATCCAGTTCGCGGTCTGACATATCTCCCTGCTACATTTATGTTTATGTTGAAAGTATACGTGACCGCAGCTTCCGGAACATGAGAGGATGCGCCGGCAAAAAAGTTCACCCCGCCAGCTTCGATGCAGCGCGGTGATTCGGGCCCGGCCCAAGCCTGCTATCATCGCCCGACTCATGCACAGACACGACGTCCTCATCCTCGGCAGCGGCCTCGCCGCGCTGACCACCGCGCTCAAGCTTGCCGACCAGCGCCGTGTCGCCATTGTCACCAAGCGCCAGATGATCGACGGCGCCAGCGACTGGGCGCAAGGCGGAATTGCGGCGGCAGTCGACGACGGCGACTCGGTGGATGCCCATGTGCACGACACCCTGGTCGCCGGCGCCGGCCTGTGCGACGAAGCCGTCACCCGGCTGGTGGCCAGCCAGGCACGTGAAATGGTCGCCTGGCTGACCGCCAACGGCGTCGCCTTCACCCCCGACCCGCAGGCCCCTGGCGGCCTGCATCTGGCGCGCGAAGGCGGCCATTCCAGGCGCCGCGTGGTGCACGCGGCCGACGCCACCGGCCATGCAGTTCAGACCAGCCTGCTCGACCGCGTGCGCGCCCATCCCAATATCGAGACCTTCGAGCAGCACGTCGCCATCGACCTTATCACCGGCAAGCGTGCTGGCGGGGAAGAACGGCAGATCCACGGCGCCTACGCGCTGAACAAGGGCTCCGGTGAAGTCGAGACCTTTGCCGCCGGCCACACCGTGCTGGCCACCGGCGGTGCCGGCAAGGTCTATCTCTACACATCCAATCCCGACACTGCGACCGGCGACGGCATCGCGATGGCATGGCGCGCCGGCTGCCGGGTGGCCAACCTCGAATTCGTGCAGTTCCACCCGACCTGCCTGTACCACCCGCACGCCAAATCCTTTCTCATCACCGAGGCGGTGCGTGGCGAGGGCGGGCATTTGCTGCTGCCCGATGGCAGCCGCTTCATGCAGCTTCACGACGAGCGCGCCGAACTCGCGCCGCGCGACGTGGTGGCCCGCGCGATTGACTTCGAGATGAAGAAGCGCGGCATCGACTGCGTC
>JAHJNP010000194.1 GCA_018820745.1 Gammaproteobacteria bacterium | reverse complement strand
CCCAGGAACACGCCGCCTCCGACCTGAAATTCACGGTCGCCGGGAAGCGCGGGGTCTTCGACGTTACGCCGCTCACGATGCGGGCCTACTCTGGACAGGGTTCGGGGAACCTGCGGGCGGACTTCACTGGCGCCGTTCCCCGCTACCAGCTCAGCTATACCCTTGCGCAGTTCCACGTCGATGCGTTCCTCAAGCCGCTGTCGCCGAAAAATGTCCCGGAAGGGTCGGCGGACCTCACCGCAAACCTGTCGATGCAGGGGAAAACCGTGAAGGCCATCAGGCAGACCCTTCAAGGCAAGGTCTCGCTGCGCGGCAAGAACCTGATTCTCAAGGGCCGCGACCTCGATCAGGAGTTCGATCGCTTCGAGTCCAGCCAGACCTTCAACCTCGTCGACGTGGGCGCCTTCTTCTTTGCCGGCCCCGTCGGCCTGGCGGTCACCAAGGGGTACAACTTTGCGAGCATCCTGCAAGGATCGGAGGGACGCAGCGTGATCCGGACCCTCGTCTCGGACTGGAACGTCGAGCGCGGCGTCGCGCTGTCGCAGGACGTGGCCATCGCGACGACCAAGAACCGGGTTGCCCTTCAGGGCGGACTCGACTTCGTCAACGAGCGTTTCGACGACGTGACCGTGGCCTTGATCGACGACAAGGGATGCATCCGTGCGCAGCAAACCATCCATGGCGCCTTCAACAACCCGGTGGTTGAAAATCCGAGCACCCTCAAGGCGCTCACCGGGCCCGTGGCCAAGCTGCTCAAGCAGGTGGGAAGCCTTTTCCCGGGCGGGGAGTGCGAGGTGTTCTACGCGGGTTCGGTCGCGCCGCCGAAATAGCGGGGCAACGGAAGCAGGCAAGCTGGCCGCAATGCCTGCTTGGATGTTGGAAAGCATGAGGCAATCCGGGCCATTTTGAGTACGTCGGTATACGATCCGGAGCGGTTATCTAGGTAGCGACTCCATTCGTCCGATCCTCGGCCAAAGGCGACGATGGCCTTTTGATTGACCGCGTCCGCTGTACTCGCAAGACCGGTCGTTGGCTCCCCCCTCGCTGCTGAACGACCGCTTTTCTCAGTTCGGACGGCAGAACACGACCCGAAAGGGTCAGTCAATCACGTCGAAGAAGTCGTCTTCACTGTAATCGTGCTACATCACCTGTCAGGCTCAGCGCGGGCCGAGAATCTTGGTCAGCATCTCGCCCGAGGGTGCGCCTTGCATTTTTTGCAGCTTGCCGGTGGCATCCTTGTAGAAGATCGTGGGGGTGGCCGCAGCGCCGAGTTGCTGCATCAGCCTCTGGTTGGCGTCGAGCTGCGCACGGATTTCTCCAGGCACCTGGCTCAGCGGTTTGGTACCGCCCGTGGCATGCTGCTGTTCGTGCTGGGTCAGGGCGACTTGCGGATCCTTGGCCGCGAGGATGGCTGCCGCCTTGCCGGGGCTGGTGGGGCCGAGGATGGCGACCATGACGTGGCGCAGCTGCACCTTGCCGGACGTGACCCAGGGCCGGGCGTCATTCCAGAACTTGTTGCAGTACGGGCAGTTGGGGTCGGTGAAGGTGTAGACGATGCGCGGCGCATTGGTTTTGCCGTCGCCAATCCAGGTGCTTTGCTCAAGCTGCTTCCAGACCCGGTCGGTCATCGGTTTGCTGACCAGCTTCTCCAGCGATTTCTGGCTCAGGTTGTTGCCTTTGCCGTCGATCATGGAACCGACGATCGCCTGCTTGCCGTCGGCCGTCAGGTAGATGGCCAGCGGCTGCATCTCGATCACGCCGGCATAGCCGGTCAGCCCGCCGGGCGCCTTGAACGTGCCGATCACCTCAACCCCCTGGGTTTCGAGCGCCTTGATCGGTGCAGGCCAGTCTTTGGCCTGGGCATTCAGGGTCAGGGTGCCGAGCGCGGCCAGGCAGGCGGCAAACAGGATGGAGGGTTTTTTAATCATGGTGTTTCGTTCCTTTACGTTGAAGTGAGAAATCAGTGCGCGCGCAACGGGTTTAACTTGCTGGCCAGCGACGCAGCCGATAGCGCACCCAAGTGGGTAGCGACCAGCCGTCCGCTGGCGTCGTAGAACAGGGTGAGGGGCAAGGTGCCCGAGCCGGCGACGAAACCGAGCCGGGTGTCGCGATCGAGAACGACATTCGCCAGATCGAGCCGGCTGGCGGACAGGTAACGCTGGACGGTCGCCGCGCTTTCGCCCTGGTTGGCGAAGACGAAGTTGACCCCGGTTTCGCGTTGCTGCGCGGCGGCGAGCATCGGCATTTCGCGCCGGCACGGTGGGCACCAGCTTGCCCACAGGTTGACGACCAGGGGTTTGCCGTCGGCCAGCGCAGCGAGGGGGACCGATTCGCCGGACAACAGCGTCACCGGCATGTCGGACAGCGCCGGCTTATCCATCAGGCGCAGACCGCCCAGTACCCCCTGCCATGCCAGCACCCACAACGCCAGCGCCAGGAGGGTCCGTTTGCGTGCCGACAGGCCACGCCAGCCGCGCCGGATCGCGCCCGGCATCGCCGCAATGAATGCCCAGGGATTTTTGCGCATCGCGTCTCAATCTTTGCCCGAAGTACCGGCGGACGCGCGCAACGGACTCAATTTGCTCGCCAGCGAGGCCGCCGACAGCTCGCCCATATGGGTATCGACCAGCCGTCCGCTGGCGTCGTAGAACAGGGTGGTGGGCAACGCGCCCGAGCCGACTTCGCGGCCGAGGGCGGCGCCGGGATCGAGCAGCACGTTGGCCAGACCGAGTCGACCCGCGCTGAGGTAGCGTTGCGCCGTCGCGCCGTCCTCGCCCTGGTTGGCGAACACGAAGTTCACCCCGGTTTCGCGTTGTTGCGCGGCAGCGAGCACCGGCATTTCGCGCCGGCACGGCGGGCACCAGCTCGCCCACAGATTGACGACCAGGGATTTGCCGTCGGCCAGCGCGGCAAGCTTGACCGGGTCGCCGGCAAGCGACGTCAACGAAAGCGTCGGCAGCGCCGGCGGTTCCGTCATGCGTAGAGCGCCGAACAGCGCGCCCCACACCAGCGCCCCTGCCGCCAGCCCCGCACCCAGCGGTTTGCGCAGGGCCGGCTGGCGCCAGCCGCGCCAGACCGCGATCAGCAGTGCCGCCGCGATTCCGGGCCCAATCATGAAACCGCCGTCGCGGATATCGAGCATCGACCACGGCGCGCTGCGGTAGGTGTCGAACCAGAAAGCGACAAAGGTGAGGCGCGCCATCACCACCCCGGCGAGCAGCATGTCGCTCAGGGTATTGACGATGCCCGCTTGGTGGCGGCGCCCGACCAGATGCCCCACGCCCGCCGCGACCAGCCCGGCGACCAGCAACACCAATACGCTGCCCGACAGTGCGAAGGGGCCAATATTCACTGACAGCATGTTCAGCCTTTCCTTGCCTGTGCCAGGCGGGCGAGAAATGCGTCCGCACCGAGTTCGCCGATGATGCGCTCGACGCGACGTTCCTTGCCGTCCGGGCCAATCAGCAGCAGGGTCGGCGGGCCGAGAATCTGGTGCGCACGCATCAATTCCTGATCGTCCGCATCGTTGGCGGTGACATCCGGACGCAGCAGCTGTACGTCCGCCAGCGCCTGCTGCACGCGCGGGTCGGCAAACACTTCGTGCTCGATCGCCTTGCACGACACGCACCAATCGGCGTAGAAATCCACCAGCGTCCACTGACCGCGCTGACCTGCCTCGGCGACACGGGCGGCGAGCGCCTGCCCGGTCTTGACCGGGACGAAGCGGGCCATGAAATCATTCGCGACGGCGGTTTGCGCGGGCGCAGCGCTTGCCGTCACAAAGGCAAGCGGCTGCAGCGGGTCGCTTCCCCCGCCGGCCGCGCCGAGCACCATTGCCCCGCCCCACAGACCAAGCAGCAGCGCCAGATAGCGCGACACCAGGCGGCCTTTCGGGCAGCCGAGCTGTTGAACCAGCATCAACAGGCTGAGGGCAATCGCCAGCAACCAGGCGCCCCACAAGCCCAGCGTCAGCGCGGCCGGCAACACCCGCGACACGAACACAATCGCGGTGCCGAGCAGAATAAAACCGAACAGCACCTTGACCCGGTTCATCCAGTCGCCGGGACGCGGCAACAAGCGGGCGCCGAGCGTCCCCACCAGCACCAGCGGCGCGCCCATGCCCAGTCCCATGGCAAACAGAGCCAGACCGCCGGTCAGCACATTGCCGGTATTGCCGATATAGAGCAGCGCACCCGCCAGCGGCGCGGTCATGCAGGGCCCGACCAGCAGCGCCGACAGCACGCCCATGGTCGCGGCCCCGCCGACCGTGCCGCCGCGCTGGCCCTGGCTGGCGTGATTCAGGCGGTTGCGCAGCACCGCCGGCAATTGCAGCTCGTAGAAGCCGAACATGGCCAGCGCCAGCGCGACGAATATCAGGCCGAACGCGCCGAGCACCCAGGGGTTTTGCAGCGTCGCCTGCAGATTGGCGCCGGCCAGCGCGGCCGCAGCGCCCACCCCGGCATAGGTCAGCGCCATCGGCAGCACAAAGGCCAGCGAGAGGATGAAACCGCGCCGGGGGCTTGCCCCGCTACCCGCGATCAAGCTGGAGAGAATCGGCAGCATCGGCAACACGCAGGGGGTGAAGGTCATCAGCAATCCCAGGCCGAAGAACACCACCAGCATCCAACCCAGATTGATGTGCGACAGACGGTCGGCTAGGTCCTGGTCGGCGCTTAGCGCACCGCCGGGAACCAGATTTGCATCGCCTGCGGACGCGCTCGATGCAGCGTCGGGCGTGGCGGCGACATCGGCCAGCGTCACGCGAAGGGTTTGCGGCGGGTAACATATCCCTGCTTCGGCGCAGCCCTGCCAGCTGACATTCAGCGCCTGGGCTGCGGGCGCCTTGACCCGGACTGCCAACTGATCGTGATAGACCTCGGATGCGCCAAAGAACTCATCGTTCTTAATGGTGCCGGCCGGCAGCGCGACCTGTTGCACGCTGCCTGCCGGGTCGCCCTCGACCTTCAATTGCTTGCGATACAGGTAGTAGCCTTCGCTGATCTTCCAGTTCAGCCGCACCTGGCCATCGCCGTCCTGGCTGACCGCCAGACGGAACGCCTGCTCCACCGGCAGAAAATTTTCCTGAGCATGTGCCGGCAATGCCCACAGAAGGGAGAGCATCACCACCGACCAGAGCGAACGCATCATGAGCGCCTCCAAATCAACGTGAGCGCGCATCTTTGCGAGGCTTGATTAAGGCTGCATTAACGATGCTATTCTCAACCGACTAAATAGTGCTGAGCACGAAAAGGGTTTATGCGGGTACTGCTGGTTGAAGATGATGATCTGATTGCACACGGCATCCAGGCCGGCCTGCGCGCGCGCGGTCTGACGGTGGACGGTGTGAAAACCGCGGCGCAAGCCGAGGCCATACTGTCAGCAGTGCATTACCAAGTGGTGATTCTCGATCTCGGCCTGCCCGACGAGGATGGCATGAGCCTGCTGCAGCGCTTGCGCGCGGACGGCATGGCCCTGCCGGTGCTGGTGCTGACCGCGCGCGACGCGGTGGAAGACCGCGTCGCCGGACTGCGCGCCGGGGCGGACGACTATCTGCTCAAGCCTTTCGATTTCGACGAACTGGTCGCGCGTTTGCACGCGCTGCTGCGCCGCGCCGCTGGACGCAGTGTGGCTATCATCGAGCAGGGCGCGTTACGCCTGGACCCGGAGCGCGGCCAAGTCTCCCTGAATGGCCATCCGGTGGTGTTGTCCCGGCGCGAACTGGCGTTGCTGGCCGCGTTGCTGCATGCGCGCGGACGCATCCTCAGCGTCGACCAGCTCAAGGACAGCCTGTACGGTTTCAGCGAGGAGATCGAGAGCAATGCGCTCAATGTGCATATCCATCATCTGCGGCGCAAGCTCGGCGCCGACCTGATCGAGACCATTCGCGGTGTCGGCTACCGTTTCAATATGGGGGACACATGAGCCTGCGATTACGCTTGCTGCTGATGATCGGCGTATCGCTAAGCCTGCTGTGGGGCGGGGTCGCGGTCTGGATGCTGCGCGATCTGGACGATGAAATGCGCCGCACGCTGGATCAGCGCCTCGCGATGTCGGCGCGCATGGTGGCCGGGCTGATCTCGCAGAACCCTGCCGCGTGGGACAGGCGCACAGGAACAGCAGGCGACTCCGCACTGACCGTGCCGGCGACGGCAAAAGGAATCGCCTGCCAGGTCAGTTCGCTGCGCGGCGAGGTGTTCGCGCGCACCCCGGGCGCAACGTCCGCAGCCATCGCGACGACCACGCCCGGTTTTGCCGAGCGCGAAATCGACGGCGAACGCTGGCGCAGCTACACCGTCGAGGCGCACGGTTTGCGCATCACCACGGCGGATCGCCTGGCCGAGCGCAACACGCTGTTGCGCGACGTGATGGCGGCCGCGATCGTGCCGTTCGTGGTCGCCCTGATCGGCAGCCTGATGATGCTGTGGATCGGGGTCAGAAGCGGTCTGGTGCCGCTGGAACGGCTGCGGCAGGCATTGGCTAGTCGGGCGCCGGATGCGCTGACGCCGATTCCCGATGCGCCCATGCCGCGCGAATTGCAGCCGCTGGTCGATACTCTCAACCAGTTGCTGGAGCGGATGCGCGTGACCATCAGCCGTGAACGCCGCTTTACCAGCGATGCCGCGCATGAATTGCGCACGCCGCTCACCGCGCTCAAAACCCACTTGCAAGTGGCCCGCATCACCCGCGGCAAGGACGCCGAGATGGCACTGGATTACGCGGAGGAAGGCGCGGCGCGGCTGCAGTACACCTTGCAGCAACTGCTGACGCTGGCGCAAGTGGAAGGGCCCTTTTCATGGGATGAGACGCAGCGTACTTACGCCAACGAAGTCGCCCGCCTGGCGATGCGCGATGCGGCGCCCGATACGCCCGAGCTCATCGTACTGGACAGCGACGGCCCCCCAGTCGAACTGGCGCTGCCCCAGGCGCTGGCCGTCACCGCGCTGCGCAACCTGCTCGACAACGCGCTGCGTCACTCTCCGGCACAACACAGCGTCAGGCTGGAAATTCAATCCGCGCAAGACGCTGTATGTTTCCACGTGTACGACAGCGGGCCGGGGCTTAGCGCCGATGAGCTGACCCGGGTCACGCAACGTTTCTGGCGGCGCGACGCGGGTCGGGGCAGCGGACTGGGGCTCGCTATCGTTGTTGCCATTACCGAGCGCTGCGGGGGATCGCTCGCTCTGGCACAGCGCCCCACGGGCGGATTGGAGGCGAGTTTGACGTTGCCGAGAGCGAAGCGTGAATCGCCCCTGTTCCCTTCCACTCCGCAGGCAGACTCCCGTCCGTGATCAGCGAGAGGACTCGGTCGGGAAATGCGTCGGCTGGATAAGCCCGCGACATGGTCCCATCCGTTGGTTTTGTTTGTTAGTCTGAGAGGGTTTTGGTGGGCTTCCCTTGGTGCGTATACGACGAAAGTGGCCAGTGCGCTACGCCCGTAACGCCTTCACCCGGTGAGCGGATCTGCCTGAATACTTAAAACCCATTGAAACGGTGGGTTTTGGGTGGTTTTATAATTCTGCTTTTGGCACAGAAGTGCCTTTCCAGATAGCTTGGGTTGGATGACTGCTGTTGATCAGCAAGCCTTGAATGCCCGAAATGGTCGGGTTCTGCCTTCCAACTAAGGAAAGCGGTTCAGGAGCGAAAGTCGAGGCAATGACCGGTCTGGCGAGTACAGCGGACGCGGTCAATCGAAAGGCCGATGTCGCCTTTGGCCGAGGATGCGACGGTGACTACCCAGGCATGACAGACAGGTCGTCGGCCAAAGGCGACGCTGGTACTGAATATCACTCGTGGCCGTTGTCCATCTAAGACCGGACATTAGCCTACTCGGCGGGCTCGAACGGCCGTTTCCATCTTACGACTGCGTGTTCACGACCTATTAGGCGCCGAGAGGGGGCAACCAGAAAGAGTCACGCCAAGTGCATCGACTTGTTTCAAGCTGGTTGCGGTATTCAGGATGCCGGTTACGCGGAAACGGTCAGTTTCCGCATCGTGGGCTGGTCGTTTCGAGAGCATGCGTAGCTAGAGGCTATTTTCCATCGCCTTTCCTCAGTTCGCTACGAATGAAGTTCCCCGCACAGGTACCCTCGCACCTTTTCCAGCAAAGTATCCTTGTTGAAGGGCTTGACGACGAAATCGACGGCACCTGCCTCAAGGCTCTCGATAACCACTTTTTTGTCGCTATGGCCGGTTATCATGATGACGGGGATCGGAGCGAGGTGTTCGACGGACTTGAGGCGCCGGGTCGCCTCGACGCCGTCGACGTCCGGCAGATCGATGTCCATGAGAATGAGATCGGGCCGGCGCTTGCGCAGGATGGCGAAGCCATCCATGACTGTCACGGCGAATATTGCCTCGATGCTGGCGTCAGCCAGCATCTTTTGCAGCAGTTTGTGCTGGAATGCGTCGTCATCCACTACCAGTACGACCGGGCGAACGCGCTCCGTCAGGTTTTTCAACGACCGCACTGATTCCAGTTGAGGTGCGAGGTCGTCCTTGAGGGCGTTTGCCCACTGCTGAACGGGTTTCACGGCGGCTGCCACCGTGCGGAAGCGCATTTTGACATCTTCCGCCTTGAGGCGAGCAATTTCCCGCTGCAGGCTGGCGCGATCGTCGTTCTCGATCAGGTCACCAAAGCAGCCCTCCGATATCTTGCGGGAAAACCCGTCCAGCGCCGCGCCGATATCCTTTTCTGCCTGCTGCAGCGAGCGGCTGGCAACTTCCATGCGCTGCCCCCCTTTCGCGGCATAGTGTTCCAGTTGCAGATCCAATTCTGCCACCTGCCTTGCTTGTGCCACGATTTCGGTCGTGGCTGTCATACGGGCCGCGCCGCCCTTCATGTGATCCAGCGCGTGATGGACTGCCATTGGCAGCCGCAGTACATCCTCGTTCACCGGCCAGAACAGAATGTATTCGTCGAAGTACCCTTTTTTGCAAAGCTCATACACTCGGCGCAGGTCGTTCTTGTTGCACAGGATCAGGGTGCGGTGCGGCAGTGCATGCACCAGGGTGCTCAGGCGATAGAGACCGAGATAGTAGCGCTCGGCCTTTTCGAGGGAGTTGAAGGCCAACACCAGAACTTCCGGACGGTGCTTCTCGAAGTCATCGACCGTTCGGTCGGGATCGGTGGACAAGGTCATGTTGTCGAATTCGTCGTGCAGCAGATTTCTGACCAACTCCGCGTCGGCAGCAATCTCCGTGGCCACCATGAGCTTTACCCTTGGGTTCATGCCTTTACCTGCACCAGGTCCGGACGACGTTCTGCCCAGGCTTCGAACCAGCGGCCAATATCCTCCGCCCGCATAGGCTTGGCGATGAAATAGCCCTGCGCCGTGTCGCAACCGGCTGCACGGAGGAAATCCCAGTCTTCCTGATCTTCAACGCCCTCTGCCACCGTCTTCATGTCCAGTTTTCGCGCCATGCCAAGGCTTGCTTCGAATATTGCTCGAAGAGACGGGTCACGGCTGGCGCCATGGACGAAACTCCGGTCCACCTTCAGTTCATCGAAGGGAATATCTCTGAGCTGGGAAAGCGACGAATGCCCGGTGCCAAAATCATCGATAGACAGACCAATATGCTTCAAGCGCAGGCGGGCAAGAATATCGAGCGATGCGAGAGGGTTTTTCATCAGCCGGCTTTCCGTCACCTCCAACACCAGGCACGATGGTGGTACACCCGCCTTGGCGGCCGCGCGCGCGACGAAATCGGGAAACTCCAGGGAATCGAGATTATCCATCGACACATTCACCGCCACGTGCAGGGACAATCCGGCATCCAGCCAGATGCGTGCCTGGCGCAGGGCATTTGCCAGCACCACGCGCGTCAGCTCATCGATGTGACCATGCTCCTCCGCGGTGGCGATGAACTGATCCGGAAGCACCAGACCATCCTGGGGGTGCTGCCAGCGCACCAGGGTTTCCACCCCGCTGACCATTCCGGAGGCGAGATCGACCTTCGGCTGGTAGTAATTGACCAGCTTCCCACCCGTGATGGCGCGCCACAGTTCATCGGATGCATATATCTTGCGGGCGGCATGGGACGTCATGCCTTCTCGTGGGGAATGGTTTGACAGTACCTGCCGCAACTGTTCGGGAGAAACCGGCTTATGCAACGCACCGAGCACATCAAGCTGATGCGCCCTGGACAACTTTTCGGCAGTTTGCAGAATGCGTCCATCCTCGCCGCTGACCAGCACCAGCCCACCGGTGTATTGAATTCGCACCAACTGCCGCACGAATTCAACGCCATCCATCTCCGGCATTTGCAGGTCGCAAAATATCAGGCCGAACGCGCCGCCGCCGGATTCCATCAGGGCCAATGCATCCGTTGCACGCTCGCAGGAAATGACATCGTTGAAGCCCAGGTTTGCCAGTTGGCGCGCGAGAAGTTTGTGCACAAAAGGCTCATCATCGACTAGCAGGATTTTCATGTTGTTTTTCAGCATGTTGCTCATTGTTCCCCCAGAAGCACGGCGATTGCTGCCTCAACTTGTGCCAAGGCAGTTTCAAATTGCGCCATGCCTTGCGTGATAGCCATCTTGTTCCCTGTCTTGCCGAAATTCTCCAACTCGGCGCATAAATCGCCCAGCGCCATTGCGCCTACGGAGCGGGACGAAGACTTGAGCTTGTGCGCGATGGAACCGGCATGCCACGTATCTCCGGCGGCCAGGGCAGCGCGCATCTCCCCGGCAAGATGCCGAACCGAAACGAGATAGTCGGCTAGGAACTCATGTACGGTTGCCTGGTCATCTCCGACCAGACTTTGCAGCATGCTGATATCCACTGACGGGAATTCCGGGCGAGGTTGTGCGCCGCCGTGTTCCGGCGGAGCGTCAGGCGCCTTGTTTTCGCTTGTCTTGTTTTCGCCTGTATGGGGTAACCATTTTTCCAGCGTGGTTCTGAGCAGATGGAGTTGCACCGGCTTGGTCAGGTAGTCATCAATGCCGGCGGCATGAGCGCGGTGCGCCTCGCCCCGCAGGGCGTTGGCTGTGAGGACCACGATGGGCATGCGGCTTCGTCCTGCTTCTTCCCGGCGGATGGTTTCAGCCAGCGTATAGCCATCCATTTCCGGCATGTGCAGATCGGTCAGCAGCAGGGCATAGCGTCCCTCGTGCCATAGCTTCAAGGCTTCTGTACCGTTGCTGGCGATTTCTGCCGCATACCCGAGCAATTCGAGTTGCCGCAGAATCACCTTCTGGTTGATATCGTCGTCCTCGGCAATCAGGATGAGTCGGCCCTGGACGCGTGCCTCGGCAATGGTGGGCGGCTCGATTTCGCCCGCCAGGGGTTCTTCAGGCCTGTCATGGAAGATTTCCGGGGAAGCGCGGCCCGCGGCCACGGCAACGGCACGCAGCAAGGCCAGCCGCCGCAGGGCATCGCCATCAATGCTGATCGTGTTGGCATCCACGACCCTGGAACGGCGGCGGCGTCCGCGCGTGATCAGCAGACAGCGGATGTCGGGCACCGCGGAAAGAGTGGAAAGCAAGGCAGCCGGCACGACCCCTCGCTCAGCCACCAGGATCGCCACGGCCGGCGCGGGAAGCTGGGTGGCCGCCCGCACAGCAGTTTCCGCATCAGCTGCCAGACACACCTTTGCACCGGCATGTTCGAGATAGGTGCGTAAATCGCCTGCCTGGATCGTCGGGCTTTCCAGAACGATACAGCCCAATCCTGAAAGATCGGGCAGTGCGCGCTCGGGTTGTTCAGCGGCAGGCTCGAACGGCAAAGTCACAATGAACGTGGAGCCCTCCCCAGGCATGCTATCCACGGCTATCTCGCCCTTCATCAGGTCCACCAGGCGTCTGCATATGGCCAGTCCCAATCCGGTGCCGCCGAAGCGCCGGGTGGTGGAAATCTCAGCCTGCGTGAATGGCTTGAATAGCGCCTTCATCGCCTCCGGGGCGATGCCGATGCCGTTGTCGGCGATGCTGAGCACCAGCTGCAACGGCGCAGCGTCCGCAAGGGTCGCCCGTATGGACACATGGCCCGGCATGCCGGGACGCCCTGAGGAAAACTTGATTGCATTGCCGAGCAGGTTGTAGAGCACCTGACGCAGCCGTACGTCATCGAACAATATCTGTTCCGGAATGTCCGGCGAGACGAACACGGTCAGTTCCACACCCTTGCGGGAGGCAACTGGCACCAGCGAATTGCACAGGCCTTCGACCAGGTCAGCCACGCAAACCGGCATCCGGTCGAGTTCCATTCGGCCGGCCTCGATTTTCGAAAAATCCAGAATGTCGTCGATGATGCCCAGCAGCGCATTGGCGGACTCCCGGATCGTCCCGGCCAGGTCGGCCTGGTGTTCCGACAGCCTGCTGTGCAAAAGCACGTCCACCATACCGACGACGCCGTTCATCGGGGTGCGGATTTCGTGGCTCATGGTGGCCAAGAAGGCCGATTTTGACCGGTTGGCGTCATCGGCCTCGCACCGGGCCTGCTCCAGATCTGCAGTGCGTTCCGCCACCCTGTGTTCGAGGCTTTCATTGAGTTGCAGCAACGCCGCCTCCGCCTGCTTGCGTTCGGTGATGTCGCGCGTGATGGCTAGCATCAACGGACGGCCATCCTGCTGCCCGTGCAGCGGCACGGCGTGGGTATCCAGCCAGAGATGCGTGCCCTTGAGGCTGTTGATTTCGAACTCGAAGGTTCCGCGCCCGCCCTGCAGTACTTCATCCACAAAGGCGCGATAGGACTCGCGTTGCGCCGGGTGGACGAACTCGGCCACCTTGTGCCCCTGTACCTGATCGAAGCTGTCCGCCTCGATCATGGCCAGGCCAGCCACGTTCATTTGCACAATACGCCCTTCGGCGTCCACGATCTTCACGCACTCGGGCTCAGCCTCGATGATGGCACGCAAGTGCGCTTCGCTTGCGCGCAATGCCTCTTCCGCCCGCTTGCGGTCGGTAACATCTTCCTTTATTGCCAAATAGTGGGTTGTGCCGCCATCGGCGCCACGCACCGGTGAGACAAAGAGGGATTCGACAAATTCGCTGCCGTCCTTGTGCCGGTTGATGAGCTCGCCTTTCCAGCTTTCGCCGCGTGTCAGGTGGGCCCACATATCACGGTAGGCTTCAGGTGGATTCTTGCCGGAATGCAGGATGCGGGGGTTTTGCCCGATCGCCTCTTCACGGCTATAGCCGGTCACCCTGACGAAGCCATCGTTCACATATTCGATATTTGCATCCAGGTCGGTGATCACAATCGAGTTGGGGCTTTGCTCCACCGCCAGTGAAAGCTTGCTCAACTCGCCTTCCATCTGTTTGCGCCGCGCCTCGATGCGAAGATTCTCCAGCGCATAGCTGATGTCTCCGGACATCTCGATCAGCAGCTTCAGCTCCTCGTCATCGAATGCATTGATTTCCGGGGAGTAGAGCGCAAATACGCCGAATGGCTGCCTATCCTGCTGCAGCGGGAACACGGTCACGGATCGGTAGCCGAGGCTCAATGCCGAGTTTCGCCAGGGTGCCATGCGCGCGTCGCTGGCGATGTCGTTGCAGACCGCCGGTTCCATCCTGGTCAACGCCTGCGTGGTTAGCGCACAGCTTCCCGGAATGCCTTCACCCGCAACCAGATCGATCTGCTCCAGGTAGCCATCGCAACGGCCAGCCTGGGCGACCGGCGTCACCTGCAGGCTGTCCGCATCGAACCTGCCGATCCACGCGAAGGCAAACTGGCCATGTTCCACCGCGATGCGGCAGGCTTCGCTGAACAGTTCACCCTCATCACGGATGCGCACGATTGCGGTGTTGATGCCGCTAAGTCCCGCGTAAATGCGGTTGAGGCGCGCGATCCGCGCTTCATTTGTCTTGCGCTGAGTGATATCGCGCGCGATGGTGGACATATACGCCACCGTTCCATCCGGTCCCCTGTGGGCGAGAATCACCTGAAGCACCGGTATCTCTCGGCCATTCGCCCCGAGAATGGCCGTTTCCCCTCTCCAGCTGCCATGGCTGAGCGCATACGGAAAAGCTTTTTCCTGCACCAGCTTGGCCGCCCATTCCGGATGGACATCCGGAATCCGGAGTGTGGGCAAATCCTCTTCCCTGATCCCCATCATTTTCAGTCCAGCCTGATTGGTATAGAGCAGCCGGCCATCCGGCGTTGCGGTGCCCACCAGGTCGGGCGTCGCCTCAATGATCGCCACCAGCCGGGCCTGTTCCTGTTCGATGCGTTTTCTTTCCTCGATCTCGGCGGCGAGCCTGGCAGTGCGCTCCACTACCAGCGTTTCGAGATTCTCGTGCAGCCGCGCGCGCTCCAGGGCTACCGCGACCTGGTTGCCGACGCCGTGCAGCACCTTCAGTTCGGACTCGCTGAACAATCCGTTGCCATGCCCGGCCAGGTTCATCACGCCCAGGGCGCGGCCATCGCCAAGCCACAAGGGTATGGAGGCATGGCAGCACAGACCGAGTGTCTCGCCTTTTGCCCGGGCAAGCCGTTCGCATTTGATGATGTTGACGCTTAATGAAAGCGTGCCGTTCAGCAGTTGGTGCCTGCAGGCGCAATCACCATCGAATGCATCCGGTCCGCTCAGTGCGGGCGGCAGGCCGCAGGCGGCCGCAAGGCAAAAGCCCTTTTCATCCGTGCGCAGGGAAACCCATCCGGCCTGGATCCCCGGCAGTTCCAGCGCGCGCTGCAACGCCATCTCTGCCACGGCCTTCTCGCTGACGGCACTATTGAGACCTTCCGCGATCCGGTTCAGCCCCTGCAGCACCTGGTTGGAGTGCGCCAGTTCTTTTTCCCGTTCCTTGAGTTCGCTGTTGACGTGGACGGCCTGCTCGTAGGTCGAAACCAGCAGATCCAGGATCTGCTGGCGTTCGGCCGTGATGAAATGCTTGTTCCCGCCAAGATTGATTTCCAGAGCCATCTGCATGCGCTGGTTCTTGCGCAGCTCGACGTTCATCAGCAGGTAATCGATGCGCGACAGCAGATACTTTTCATCGTAGGGCTTGCGGATGAAGTTGTCCGCGCCGCATTCCAGACCGCGGATAACATCGTCCGGGTCGGAGAGCGTGGTCACCAGCATCACCGGGATGTGCTTCAATTTCTCGTCGGACTTGATCGCCTTGCACAGGCCGTAGCCGTCCAGTTCGGGCATCATGACGTCGCTGATCACGAGGGCCGGCTGGCGTAGCGCGAGTTGTGCCAGCGCGGCCTTGCCGTTGGGTGCCGTGGCGACCTTGTACTTGTGTTCTTCCAGCAGCTGCCGCAACTGCTCGGCCTGCGTCGGGCTGTCCTCGGCAATGAGGATTTCGATGCGTCCGTTGCCGTTCTTTTTCATATATTTCTCCAGCGTGCGTGTCCGTTGTTCGCCAGGCTGGTCAGCACGGCGGCAATTTTTTCCGGCGGCAGCACCAGCATCGCCGCGTCGAGCCGGATCGCTTCGCCCGGCATGCCGTGGACCACGGAACTGTCCTTGTCCTGGGCAAAGGTAACCGCGCCTTTTTCCTTCAGCAGCCGCAGTTCTTCCGCGCCATCGCGCCCCATGCCGGTCAGCAGTCCGGCAACGGCATCGCAGCCGTAAACCTCGGCGACCGAGCGAAACAGGCAGGACACCGAGGGACGCAAACCGTTCTCCGGTTCGTCCCGGGTGAGAACGATTCGCTCATGGCGAGCCACCTTCATCTGCACCTCGTCGGGTGCGAGGTAGACATGGCCGGGAAGTATGCGTTCGCCGTGCGTGGCGAGATGCACCGGCAGGGCGGACGACTGTGCCAGCCATTCCATGAATCCCTGGCTGAAGCCGGTTGCCATGTGCTGAACGATCACGACCGGCACCGGAAAGGTTTTCGGCAGGGCCGTGAGAATGGTCTGCAGCACCGGCGGGCCGCCAGTGGAGGCGCCGATGGCGACGATGCGCAATTTTGCCGGCTCCTGCGCCAGCCCCATTTCCACCGCGCGCGGCGCCGGCTCGCCAAACCGCCTCCGCGGCCAGCGGCGCACCACCTTCACCTCCGACATCAGTTTCACCGTCTGCACCAGTTCGCGGGCCGTGGCCTCGTGCTCGGGGTGGCCAAGGCCGGCAGGGCGGCGCAGCACTGCCAAAGCACCGGCTTCCATCGCGTCGAAGGTCGTCACCACTTCTCGACCATCATCGCTGCCGCTGACGATAATGATTGGCGTTGGATCGGTTTCCATGATTCGGCGTGTGGCTTCCAACCCATTCAGCTTCGGCATGTGGATATCCATGGTGATCACGTCCGGATGCGTGCGGCGCACGGCGTCGAGTGCCTCCTCGCCGTCATGCGCGATGCCGACCACCCGGATGGCCGGGTCCGAGCCAAGAATGTGCACAAGAAACTCGCGCACCACCGGCGAATCTTCCACCACCAGAACCTTTATCAAACGTCATGCCTCCTTTTCAGTTACCGTCACCGCGGACGTCGTGACATCGATCGACTGTGTATCCGCGGGTTGGTAGCAGCAGACTTGGTTCCTGCCACGCTGCTTTGCGGTATACATGGCCGCGTCGGCGTTCGCTATCAAGGCCTCCCCGCTGTCTGCTTGTGCTGGCCAGGACGCAACCCCGATGCTGACAGTAATGTGAATCGACTTACCACCACCGACGTCAAAAAGTTGCATTTCCACGGCGGCACGAAGGCGTTCGGCCACATTGACGGCGGCGGCGAAATCGATCTCGGGCAAGATGATGGTGATCTCCTCGCCGCCATAGCGGCAGACGTGATCTATGGCTCGTGCCTGACGGTTGAGTAGTTCGCTCAGACCCTTGAGAACGGTGTCTCCCGCCTGATGGCCATGCGTATCGTTAACGCGCTTGAAATGATCGATATCGAGCATTAGCAGAGAAACGGCTCGGCTGAAGCGCTGTGCATGACTTAATTCTTGTGTCAGCAGCGTGTGAAACATACGACGGTTGTAAAGACCGGTGAGACCATCTCGCGTTGCCAGTTGCTGCAATTCCGCCTCATCCTGCGCAATGCGCCGGCCGATACGTCCGGCGAGCAGATAGAAAAAACCAATCAGCACGCTTACAACCAGTGCGCCGCCGGCGATGCTGAGGGAAACGGCTCGGCGCGCCGAGGCGAGGTGCGGCGATACGTTGATGAGTACAGCCATACGGCCCACATCCCGCCCACTGGCGTCAGTGAGCGAAATAAACACGACGCGGAAATCCGTTTGCGCCCGGCTGGTTTTTTCCACCCCGCCAGGCACGGCTGAGGCGAGTCGGTCGACCAGTTCTGTCGACATGGTCTCGGGCGTACCGCTACTTAGCACAACGTCGGGAAAACGATCCCACTCCGGATTGCGCCCCAGCATTCTCATCCCGCTCTCCCAGTCCGCGCGCCGAAGGTATTTCTTGGCAACAAGCACGAGCGCTGCCGTGCCGGTGAAACCCTGAACTCTCCCGAGGACATGGTCGATTTCCATGCCCAGTTCAACGTAACCAATCAAGCGGCGCTGGTCTTTATCCTCGTACCACGGTGTCACAAGCCGCAAGGTGAGTGTGCCCAGTGGCCCGAGTTCCACCCCGTAGGCCGTACTTCCTGTCCGCTCGGCTTCCCGTGTCGTGAAACGGTTGATGGCGTCGCCGTGACGCTCCGGTTGGTGCGCTCGAAGAAGGTTCACACGATCGGGACCGGAGAAATAAAAATGGGTGATACCGAATCGTTTCCGAAAGTCGGCGTCCAATGGCGCTGAAAGATTCAACAATGCGGCGCGGTCCCCGCGAGCGAGGGCCGTTTTCATCGCGGCGTCCCGGCTGATGACCGCCATGGCCGCACCCAACACGCGCGCATCGTGCTCGATATGATCGTGGTACATTTTTTCAACCATCATCTGCGTTCGCGCGACCTCGCTCTCGATCATGTCGCGTTCATGCATGTAGATCGTGATGGTCCAGAGCCCGAGAAGCAGGGCGCTTGCGCCGGTGAGCGGTGCGAGAAACGCGAGCCGCAAATGTGCGATGGCGCCGGACGATGCAATCGCTGGCTGCCGTCCAACGCCTTTCGGATGTTTCGAGATACCGCCTGTCAATGCATTCTCCCTAATCCCTGACTCGCTTCTCGCCGCTCAAATAAGGCGGCGGACAATCTCCAGCAGATTGCTCT
>JAHJNP010000193.1 GCA_018820745.1 Gammaproteobacteria bacterium | reverse complement strand
CCAGGCGGTGCGTGCCGGCCAGGTCCTGTTCGAGCTCGACGCGCGCGATCTCGAGCAGGCGCTGCAGGCCGCCCAGGCCGATGCCGCCGCGGCAGAGGCGGCCCTCGCCACGGCGCGCGCCGAGCTGGGGCGGGTGCGGCAGCTTAAAGACCGGAATTTCGTGAGCGCCCAGGCGCTCGACCGCAGCGAGCTCGCCGAACGCGAGGCCCGCACCCGCCTGGATGCCGCCCGTGCGCGGCTGGCCCAGGCGCGCAATGCGCTGGGCTACGCCCGCCTGAGCGTGCCGGCAGCGGGCGTGCTGGTCGAGGTGAGCGGCGAACCCGGCCAGGTCGTGGCGACCGGCCAGGCCGTGGCGACGCTGGCGCGCGCAGGCGAGCGGGAAGTCGAGGTGTTCTTCCCGGATGCGGCCAGACCGCCTGCCACGGGTCAACTGATCCGCGCGGACGGAGCGCCCTTGCCGCTGCGCTTGCGCGAGGTCTCCGGCGCGGTCGATCCGCAAAGCCGCACCTGGCGAGCGCGTTATTCGGTCTTGACGGGGGGTGACACGCTGGCGCTCGGTTCGGTGGTGCGCGCCGCCTTTGCCCTGCCGGGCGGCGACGATCAGGCGCTCAGCGTGCCGATTGCCGCGCTGGACGAGCGCGGCGAAGGTCCGCGGGTATGGCAGGTGGTGGACGGGCGCGCCCAGCCGGTGGCAGTCGAGATTCTTGCGCTGGATGCCGAAACGGCGCGGGTACGGGGCAGCCTGAAGGCGGGCGACACCGTCGTCGCGCTGGGCACGCACTTGCTCACCCCCGGCATGGCGGTGCGGGAACTGGCGCAATGAGCTTTCCCAACCTGTCCGCGCTCGCCGTGCGCGAGCGCGCGGTGACGCTGTTCTTCCTGATTCTGGCGGTGATCGGGGGCGTCTACGCCTTCCTGTCGCTGGGGCGCGCCGAGGATCCGTCCTTCACCGTGCGCGTGATGATGGTTTCGGCGGTCTGGCCCGGCGCGACGCCGCAGGAACTGCAAAAGCAGGTGGTGGACCGGCTGGAAAAGCGCATCCAGGAAGTTGAATACCTCTACCGCATCGAAACCACGATTCGACCGGGGCGGGCGGATCTGCAAATCGAGTTTCAGGACTACGCCCCGCAGGCCAGGGTGCCCGATCTGTTCTACCAGGTGCGCAAGCGCATGCAGGACGAAGCCCGCAACCTGCCGCAGGGGGTGATCGGGCCCCTCGTCAACGACGATTTTTCCGATGTCTATTTCAAGCTGATCGCGCTGACCGCACCGGGCATGCCAATGCGCGAGCTCACGCGCGAGGCCGAAGCCATCCGCGACCGGCTGCAGCTCACCGCGGGCGTGCACAAGGCCATCGTGCTCGGCGAGCGCACCGAGCGCGTGTACGTCGAATTCGACAATGCGCGCCTGGTCAATCTGGGCATCACGCCCCAAGCCATCGCCGACGCCATCGACGCCAACAACCGGCTGGTTCCGGCCGGCCGCATCGAAACCGACGGCCCGCGCCTGTACCTGCGGATCGATGCCGACCTGTCCGATCCCGCGCAGCTCGCGGCGGTGCCGATCCGCATCGGCGAACGGCTGCTGCGCCTGGCCGACATCGCCACCATCCGCCGCGGCTACGAGGATCCACCGAGCTACCTGGTGCGCGCGCGGGGCGAGGAGGCGGTGTTGCTCGGGGTGGTCATCAACGCGGGCGAGAACGGCCTCGAAGTGGGCAAGCGCCTGACGCGCTTCGTCGAGGACGAGCGCGCCAGGCTGCCGCTGGGCATTTCGCTTGCCGTGCTGACCGACCAGGCCGAGGCCATCGCCGGGGCGGTCAACCTGTTCCAGGTCAAGTTCTTCATCGCGGTCGCGGTGGTGGTGGGCGTGAGCATCCTCGCCCTCGGGCTGCGCGCCGGCCTGGTGGTCGGCATCGCGGTGCCGCTCACCCTCGGCATCACCTTCCTCGTGATGAAGCTGATGGGGATCAACCTCGACCGCATCACCCTCGGCGCACTCATCATCGCGCTCGGGCTGCTGGTGGACGACGCCATCATCTCCGTCGAAATGATGCTGGTGAAAATGGAGCAGGGCTGGGACCGCGTGCGCGCCGCCGCGCATGCGTGGAGCGTGACCGCCGCCCCCATGCTGTTCGGCACCCTGGTGACGGTGGCGGGCTTTTTCCCCATCGGCTTTGCGCAATCGGGCGTGGGCGAATATGCGGGCAATATCTTCTGGGTGCTGGGGGTGGCGCTGCTTGTGTCGTGGTTCGTGGCCGTGACCTTCGTGCCGTATCTGGGCGTCAAGCTGCTGCCCGGCTTTGCCAGCCAGGCGCACGGCGAGGCCGACATCTACCAAAAGCCGCTGTACCGCCGCCTGCGCGCCGTCATCAGCTGGTGCGTGACGCACCGGAAAACCGTGGTCGCCGGCACGGTCGCGCTGCTGGTGCTGGCGATTGCGGGGCTGGCCGGGCCGGTGCAGAAGCAGTTCTTCCCCGGGTCCGACCGCCCGGAAGTGCTGGTCAGCGTCTACCTGCCGCAAGGCAGCAGCATCGAGTACGCGGACCGCACCGTGCGCAAGCTCGAGGCCATCCTCGCCCCCATGCCGGAGGTCAAGACCCTGTCGGCTTACGTCGGGGCAGGGGCGCCGCGCTTCTTCATTTCCGCCAACCCCGAGCCGCCCGATCCCGCCTTCGCCAAGCTGATCGCCGTGACGCACGATGCCACCGAGCGCGACAAGGTGATGGCCGAGCTGGAGGCGCACATCGCCCGCGGCGAGTTCGCCGAAGCGCGGGTGCGCGTCTATCGCCTGCTGTTCGGCCCGCCGGTGATCTGGCCGGTGAGCTTTCGCGTGGTCGGGGCAGACCCGCTCGAGTTGCGCCGCATCGCCCATCAGGTGCGCGAGGTCATG
>JAHJNP010000192.1 GCA_018820745.1 Gammaproteobacteria bacterium | reverse complement strand
TGCGCGGCGTCGAATCCTTCGGCATGCTGTGCTCGACCAAGGAACTGGGCCTGGAAGGGGCGGCGGATGGCTTGATGGTGCTGCCTGCCGACGCGCCGGTGGGCGAGGATTTCCGCAGCTGGCTCAATCTGGACGACACCCTCATCACCCTGAAACTCACGCCTAATCGTGCGGACTGCCTGTCGCTGCAGGGCCTGGCGCGCGAGGTCGGCGCGATCACCGGCGCCGAGGTGCGGCTGCCGCAGATTGGCGAGGTCGCTGAACGCATCGAGGACACAGTGCCGGTGCAGTTGTCTGCCCCCGAGGCCTGTCCGCGCTATCTGGCGCGTGTGGTGCGCGGCATCGACGCGCAGGCCGCGACCCCGCGCTGGATGGCGGAGCGTCTCGAGCGCTGCGGCATCCGTCCGCTGCTGGCGCCGGTCGACATCACCAACTACGTGCTGCTCGAACTCGGCCAGCCGATGCACGCCTTTGCCTTGTCGCGCCTCAATGGCGGCATCGAGGTGCGGCTGGCCCGCGCGGGCGAGACACTCGAACTGCTGGATGGCCAGGTCGCCGAACTCGCCCCCGACATGCTGGTGATCGCCGATGCCGGCGGGCCGGTGGCACTGGCCGGGATCATGGGCGGACAGCCGACCAGCGTGGAGCGCGTCACCGTCGACGTCATGCTGGAGGCCGCGTTTTTTGCGCCAGCGGCGATTGCCGGCCGTGCCCGGCGCCTGGGGCTGTCGACCGATTCGTCGCATCGCTTCGAGCGTGGCGTCGATTTCGGCGCCACCCGTCAGGCAATGGAGCGCGCGACGCAGCTGCTGCTCGACATCTGCGGCGGCCAGGCCGGACCCATCGCCGAGGCGGTCGCCGAACTGCCGCAGCGCGAGCCGATCACCCTGCGGCTGGCGCGTCTGACGCGCGTGGCGGGCATCGAGCTCGACGCCGACCAGGTGGCGCGCGACCTCGCCGCGATCGGTGCAGACGTCGAACGCCAGGACGGCCGCCTCGTCGTCACGCCGCCGAGCTTCCGCTTCGACCTCGCGATCGAGGAAGACCTGATCGAAGAGGCGGTGCGCCTGTTTGGCTACGACAACATTCCCGCCCAGCCGCCGGCGGCGCCTTCGCGCATGCTGCCGCAGGACGAGACGGTGCTGGCCGACGACAGCGTGCGCCAGATGATGGTCGACCTGGATTATCAGGAAGTCATCACCTACAGCTTTGTCGATCCCGCGTGGGAGACGGCGCTCGACGCCGCCGCGCGCCCGCTGCTGCTCGCCAATCCGCTGGCCAGCCAGTTGTCGGCGATGCGCACGACCCTGTGGGGCGGCCTGATCGAGACCCTGCGCCACAACCTCAATCGCCAGCAGGAGCGGGTGCGGATTTTCGAACTGGGGCGGGTCTACGCATCGCTCTCGGAGCAACCCATGAAACTGGGCGGCCTGGTCTATGGCGACGCGCTTCCCGAGCAATGGGGCGCGCCATCTCGCCGCGTCGATTTCTTCGATCTCAAGGGCGACCTGGAGCGGCTGTTCGGGCATGGACTCGATGCCCGTCGCGGTGTCCATCCCGCCCTGCACCCGGGGCAATGTGCCGAACTGTGGATCGATGGCCAGTCCATCGGCTGGGTCGGCGCCCTGCATCCGCGTCTGGTGCAGGCGTTCGACCTGGCCGCCGCGCCGGTGCTGTTCGAACTCGACAGCGAGGTGCTCGCCCGGCGCAGGCTGCCACGGCATGCCGTGTTGTCGCGCTTTCCGCAGATGCGACGCGATCTGGCGTTCGTGCTGGACGTACATACGCCCGCTGGCGAATTGCTGGCCGCGCTGCGCGAGGTCGCGTCAGACTGGGTGCGCTCGATCGATGTGTTCGACGACTATCGCGGGAAAGGCGTGCCGGAAAACCAAAAAAGCCTTGCCATACGGGTAGTTATGCAAGATACTGAACGCACATTAACGGATCAGGAAGTGGACGAAGCCGTGCAAAAACTGGTCAACGCCGCGCTTCGCCAGTGCAATGCCAGTTTGCGTGCTTAACGCAAAACCAATTTTATTGGTGCGTGTGTGACCCTGTTTTCCACCAGCCCCTGACAACATACAAGCATGACCACCCTCACCAAAGCTGATCTGGCCGAACTGCTGTTCGAAAAAGTGGGCCTGAATAAACGCGAAGCCAAGGACGTCGTCGAGTCGTTTTTCGACGAAATCCGTTTGTCCCTCGAAAAGGGCGACATCGTCAAATTATCCGGGTTCGGCAATTTCCAGTGCCGCGAGAAACCGCAGCGTCCTGGCCGCAATCCAAAAACCGGCGAAGAAATGCCGATTTCCGCGCGTCGCGTGGTGACCTTCCACGCCAGCCAGAAACTCAAGTCCCAGGTCGAAGGCGCCCAGGTTGGAACGCCCAGCGAAGAGTGAACTTCCGCCGATCC
>JAHJNP010000191.1 GCA_018820745.1 Gammaproteobacteria bacterium | reverse complement strand
TGTCGTACAGCGTCGACGTGGCATGGGAAGAGCTGAAGTTTTCGCGAGAGCACAAGAACGATTTCGGCCGCATCGCCATCCTCACCGGCGATCAGTGGGTAGCGTGGAGCATGTGGGTGAACCGTCTGTTCATGTCGGCGGACATCCGGCTGTTCGACGAGCTGGAGCTGGCGCAGGCCTGGGTGGCCGGCGCAGATCTGCCGGTCGCGGCGGGCTGAAACCGGCAGGCCGCTTTTTATTTCAGCGCGCTGGCCGGAAAATCTCCAGGTTGGCGTAATACGCGTCGCCGGCGTTGGCGGCATCCCAGCCGGGAATTCCCTGCACCGGCAGCGGGGCGAGCTGGCGCGGGGTGTCGATGGCCGCGAGGGCCGTGGCCGCCTGTGCATCCACGGCATCGGGATCGAGCGTGTCTGACATCAAAATGAGGCATTTGCCGGTCATCGAGGGGTAGGGCGCAAGCGCCTTTTCCAGCAGCGCATGCCCCACCACCACAAAGCGCATGTCGGCCTCGACGCGCGGGCGGGCTTCCCAAAAAAGTGCGTGCCATTCACGTCCGGCCAGCAGTTCGGGCAAGGCCGGGTCGCGGCTGATCGCCCACACGCCCGATTCGTCCAGCACCGTCAGCGCGTCGCGGCGACGCCCGCGCCGGCTGTCGGTCTCGGCAGCGAGGGCCTCGCCGTGGGCCGCGTTCAGCGCCGTCTTGAAGCGCGGAAAGCGCAGCCATACCAGTGCGTTCAGCACGTCATGCCAGGTGTCGGCGCGGGTCGGCACCTGGCCGGTGTGCAGGATATGGGTTTCGTAATCGCGCGCCGACAGGCGGCCGTCAGGGACAAAGAAACGTAGCGGCAGGCCGCGCGCCTGGGTCGTGCCGCGGGTGGCGGCCTGCGCGTTGAGGGCGTCCAGCGAGGGCAGTCCGCGCGCAAGTTCCAGCGCGTCGATCAACCCCCGATAGGGCGCGAAGGCGGGGTGGTCGAAGTTCAACCTAGAAACCGTAGTTGGGCGCACTCGATGGTGCGTCTGGGCGAGCAGGAAAGTTCAGTATCCATAGGGCAACCTGTCGCAAATAAGCGGTCAACTGCGGTTTTCAGGTTCAATGCAGCGATTCGGACAGGGCCTGGCGGTATTGCCGCGTCAGCGGATGCGCGCTGCCGAGCAGGTCGAACAGCGCCAGCAGGCTGGTACGGCCGATGTCGTGGCGAAAGCCGCGGTCGGTACGCGCGATGAACAGCAGTTCCTCCATCGCACCGGCGAAATCGTCTGCCGCCACCAGCACCGCCGCGCGCTGGTAGTGTGCGGCGAGGTCGCCGGCATCGCGTGCGAGGCCGGCGTCGAGTTCGGCCAGCGGCGGCGCCTGACGCGCGGTTTCCGCCAGGCTCAGATGCGCGTGCAGGCGGGCGATTTCGGGTTCCGCGCGCGCGTCCGGCGGCAGGCTGTCGAGCAGCTTTAGCGCCTGCGCGCCTTCGCCCTCGGCCCACAGCAGCTTGGCGAGGTCGCGCGGGATCGCGAGGTTCTCCGGCTCGGCCATCGCCGCGTTGGCCAGCAGCATGCGCGCCTGCTGCACATTGCCCGACTGCCAGGCGGCCACCCCCAGCGCGTGGGCGCGGTTGGCATCGCCGGCGATGAAGCGGTCGAGCACTTCGCGGAAGCTGCTGTCGGGGTCGGCGCCGTGGATGGTGTGGGCGACTTCGCCGCGCCAGAAGAATTTCACCGTGGGCACCGAATTCACGCCGAAGCGGCGGGCAAGCTCGGGCAGGTCGTCGGTGTTCAGCATCACCAGCAGGAACTTGCCGCCGTATTCGGCGGCGAGCTTGACCAGGCGCGGCATCAGGATGAAGCAGGGGCCGGCCTTGGGGGTCCAGAAGTGCACCAGCACCGGTCCCTTGTGCGAGTTTTCCAGCACCAGCCGGTTGAAGTTCTCCGCACTGGCATCGAATACATAGGGCGACAGGCTCATGGCTCGAATGCTCCGGTCTCGGCAAAGCGGTCGCAGGCGGCGACCAGTTCGCGCGCGATGCCCGGCTCGAACGCCGAATGGCCGGCATCCGCCACGATCACATAGCGCGCCTCGGGCCAGGCACGCGCCAGTTCGTCGGCCGACACGATGGGGCAGACGACGTCGTAGCGCCCCTGCACGATCACCGCCGGGATGGCGCGGATGCGGTCGATGTTGGCAAGCAGGCTGTTGTCGGGCAGGAAGATGTGGTTAACGAAATAATGCGCCTCGATGCGCGACAGCGACAGCGCGGTTTTTTCGCTGCAGAACGCGGAGACGAGATCGGGGTTGGGCAGCAGGGTCGAACAGGACGCCTCGAAGGTGGCCCACTGAAAGGCGGCGGGCTGGTGCACCGCCGGGTCGGGATCGACCAGACGGCGATGATAGGCAGTGAGCAGGTCATGGCGCTCGGCCTCCGGGATGAATTCGGCCAATTGCCGCTGCGCCTCGGGGAACAAGGCGCGGATGCCGTCAAGGAACCAGTCGATCTCGCTTTTGCGGCACAGAAAGATGCCGCGCAGCACCAGTCCGCTGCAGCATTCGGGGTGCGCCTCGGCGTAGGCCAGCGCCAGGGTCGAGCCCCATGAGCCGCCGAACACCAGCCAGGTTTCAATGCCGAGTTCGCGCCGCAGCGCTTCCATGTCCGCGATCAGGTGCGGCGTGGTGTTGTCGGCGAGTTCGCCGTGCGGGGTCGAGCGGCCGCTGCCGCGCTGATCGAACAGCACGATGCGGTAGCGCGCCGGCTCGAAAAACCGCCGCTGGATCGGCGAGGTGCCGCTGCCGGGCCCGCCGTGCACGAACAGCACCGGGATGCCCCGGGGGTTGCCGGAGGTCTCCCAGTAGAGGCGGTGGACGCCCGTCGTTTCCAGCATGCCGCTGGCGTAAGGCGTGATGGGCGGGTATAGCGGAGCAATGTCTGACATGGGCGGTGCCTGGAGTCGAAGCCCTAATCATATCGCCTGTGCTTCGGGCATGAACAGGCGAGGGCAGACGGATTCGGCGCGTCTGCCCTCGAAGTTGGCCGGTATCGACAGGCGGGGGCCGGGACCGTATGCTTCCGGTGCGTTTGCAATCGCCAGCCGGCAATCCGATGGCTGGGGTGCGGGCGAAAAAAGCAACCGTTCTGATGTTGCTAACCATAACTGATAGGAGGAGTCGTTCCATGAGCCATGTTGTTAAAGTTGCCCTGCTGGGACTGGGTGAAGTCGGGGAAAAGTTTGCGGAGCATTTCCTGGAGAAAATTCAGGAAGACCATGTCAATGTCGAAATTGTCGCCGTGGCCTCCCGCGACCTGGAGTCGCCGGTTGCGTTGGGCTTCATTCACAGCAAGGTGCCGGTGTTTCAGGACGCCATGGAAGTGGTGACGATGGGTGCGAAAGTCGACATTATTTTCGATCTGACCGGTGACCCGGAGTTGCGCAAGAAACTGCGCATCGCCCTCCAGGAAACGCATAACCAGCACACCGTGATTGCGCCCGAGGTGGTTGCCCATCTGCTGTGGAGCTTCTTTGGCGAGGGCGAGTTGCCGCACAGCGGCCAAACGGGCTATTGATGCATGGCAGGCGCCGATTGAGATGGCACTTGATGCTGGAATGGTGTGCCTGCGCGCGGTCAAGCGGGCAGGGTTGCCGTCTCGATGGTCGGAATGCCGGCCCCGTGTGATTCTTGTTTGATGTGATGTGAATGAATACCCCCTTTAAATCTGCCCACGCTGCAGACACTGATTGGACCCGCGCCGGGCAGGCCTGCATGACCCAATTGGGGGCGATTCCTTCCGCGGCGACGCTGGGGTTTCTGTATGTGTCGGATGCCTTTGCGGAGGAGCTCGACGCGATTCTGGCTTTTTTCAGAAGCGCGACCGGCGTGCCGCACTGGACCGGCAGTGTGGGCGTGGGAGTCTGTGCCACCGGCGTGGAATTCCTGGAGACGCCGGCGATGGCGGTGATGCTGGGCGAGTTCGATCCGGCCGATTTCAGCATGCTGCCCCTGCTGCGAACCCCGCAGGATCTCGACGCGGCGGCTTTGTCGAATGCCTACCTCGCCATGGTCCATGGCGACCCGGCCAACACCCGCATCCAGGAACTGATCGAAGGCCTGAGTGCGCACGTGTCGAGCGGTTTTGTCGTCGGCGGCCTGTCGAGCTCGCGTGGCGAGACCGCCCAGATCAGCGATGGCGTGGTGAGCGGCGGGCTGTCTGGCGTGCTGTTCAGCGAGCGGGTGAGGCTGGCGACGGGGCTGACGCAAGGCGTTTCGCCGCTGGGGCCGCGCCACCGCATCACCGCAGCCAACAAGAATGTCGTTGGTAGCCTGGATCATCGTCCCGCGCTGGACGTGATGAAGGATGAAATCGGCGAAGTGCTGGCACGCGACCTGCGGCGCGCGGCGGGCTATATTTTTGTCGGTTTGCCGGTGCGCGGCTCGGACACCGGCGATTATCTGGTTCGCAACATTCTGGGCGTCGACCCGCAAAACAACCTGGTGGCGGTCGGCGAAACCGTCGAGCCGGGTGGCGAGCTGCTATTTTGCCGCCGCGACCAGCAATCGGCCGAAGCTGACCTGCAGCGGATGCTCGCCGCCATCGGGGCGCAATTGAACGCGCCGATCCGGGGCGGCGTGTATTATTCCTGCCTGGGACGCGGCCAGCACATGTTCGGCGTGCAGAATCGCGAAATGGAACTGATTCGCGATGCCCTGGGCGATTTTCCGCTGGTGGGTTTTTTTGCCAACGGCGAGATTTCCCACAACCGTTTATATGGCTACACCGGGGTGTTGACCCTGTTTGGCTGACCAGTATGAGGATACAAATATGCCCTTGCATGCGATGAAAGAAGACGAAATCCGCCTGCTGCGCGGTGAAATCGAAATGTTGATGAACGAACGCAGCCAGCTGTTGCAGGTGACGGGCGCGGCGGCGGTGTTCGTTGCCAATCTCGATACCGACACCCTGCCCGATGACGCCGACACCATCGACGCGGCTGAAATGCTGGCCGAACAACTCAACGGGCTGTCCGAGGAAACCCTCAAGGATGCGTTGGAGTCCGTGCGCGCTGAAGTCGATCCCACTCAATAAGCCGGCTTCACCTCTTGGCCCGTTTGTCGCTGCCAGGCCCTGCTGAATTCGGGCGCTTTGCACTGATCGCCGGGCTGACGGCGCTGGCATACGCGCTGGCTGGCTGGCTCAGTCTCAAACTTTCAACCTATATTGCCGGAGCGGTCGCCGCCGTCTGGCTGGCGGCCGGCATTGGCGCCATGGCGAGCCTGCGTTTCGGCGCAGCAGGGGTGGCGGGCGTGTTGCTGGGATCGCTGGCGGTCAACAGCCCGATCCTGCCGCTGGAGGACGCGCTCCGCTTTGCGCTCGGCGCCGCCGCCGGGGCATGGATCATGGGCTACCTGCCACGCTATCTTCAGCCCTTTAGTCCCACCCTCGATTATGTGTCCAGCGTCGCCAAATTCGCGCTGGTGGCTGCTCCGCTGGGCAGCGCGGTGAGCGCGCTGGCGGGCGTGTCCAGCCTGTATTTCTTTGGCGACCTGCCGGCCAACCTGCTGCTGCGCGGATTGTGGGTGGGGTGGCTTGGAAACTTGCTGGGGGTATACCTGGTTGCGCCGCTGCTGTTGACGGCGCCGCGCTGGGATTTGCTGCCGACCAACCGGGGCGCGCGGCTGGAAGGGCTGGTGCTGGTGCTCGGCATGCTGGCGCTGACGCTTCTCATGATGGAATACGCCGAGCCCTTGCGGCCTGCCGAAATTGTCCTGTTCGTGATGATGCCGGCCGTGTTG
>JAHJNP010000190.1 GCA_018820745.1 Gammaproteobacteria bacterium | reverse complement strand
GCACCAGGTCTTCGCGGATGACTTTGGCGGTGACCTCCTGGATGGCTTCCTGCTGCATCCAGCGCAGCATCCAGTAACGCTCCAGCCGCCGCTGGAATTCGTTGTAGGCGTCGTAGGCCAGCTCGAACTCGCGCACCACCGAAAACAGCTGCTCGCTGCGCGGCGGGTAGACCGGCTCGCTGCCCTGGACCAGGCTGATCAGCTGGCGCTGGTTGACCAGGTCGACATAGCGCCGCAGCGGCGACGACGACCACGCGTACTGGTCGACGCCGAGGCCGACGTGCGGATCGGGCGAAGTCGTCATGCGCGTCTTGCCATTGGACTGCGCGCGGTAGATGCCGGGCACCTTTTTCTCCGCCAGCCAGCCGCCCCAGTGGGCGTTGGCGAAGATCATCAGCTCCGACACCACCTTGTCGATCGGGCTGCCGCGCTTGCGCGGGACGATGCTGATGCGCTCGCCATCGACCTTGAAGTTGTAGTCGACGCGGTCGACCGTGTCGGCCTTGCCGCGCCCGGCTTCCAGCACGGCGGCGAAGTCGCGCAGCCATTCCAGCTCGCGGCGGTAGGGGTAGTCGGGCACCGCCGGGTTGCGCAGGGTGTCGTCGTTGAACAGCACTTCCAGCGTCTCGTGCCGCAGGTTGTCGGCGATGTGCACCATCTCGAGTTTGGTTTCGGTGCCGAGCACGCGCAGGTCGGACGCCACATCCACATACAGCGACAGCGCCGGGCAGTCGTGGGTCTCGCCCAGGGTGTAATGGTGGATCAGCGCGTCCGGCAGCATGGTGATCTTGTCGCCGGGGTAATAGACAGTGGAAAGCCGCTCGCGCGCGACACGATCGAGTTCCGAGTCCGGCGTGATGCCGAGCGCGGGCGCCGCGATGTGAATGCCGACGCGCACGCTGCCGTCGTCGCGCCACTCGACCGACAGCGCATCGTCGATCTCGGTGGTCGCCTCGTCGTCCATCGAGAAGGCGCGCACCGTGCTTTTCGGCAGTTCGGGCGGGTCGGCCGGCTCCGTGACCGGTGCGAAGCCGGTGCCGCGCGGAAAATGTTCCAGCAGGAAGGTCGCCAGATGGAAGTCGAGTGTCGACGGGATCGCGCCGCAGCGTTCGATCAGCCGCAATTGCGACAGCCCGGTGGCGGCCGCCGCGTCTTCCAGCGCTTTGTATTCGAGCGTGTTCTTATCCGGCGCGATGAGGATGCGCGGGATCAGCGAGGCGTATTCCTCCGGTAGCCGGAAGGCTGCCAGTTCGGCGGCGAGGTGCGCCTGCCGCTCTGCCGCCAGCCGCTTTTTCTCCACCCCGGCCTTCGCTGCCGCCAGGGTTTCGCTCGGCGCCGGGCGGTAGCGGCCACGGCCTCGTTTATGGAAATAGATCGGCGAGCTGTGTAGTTTTTGCAGCAGCGCCACCGATTCCGGCGGCGTCGGCGCGTGGCCGTAATACTCCTGCGCCAGTTCCGCGAAGCCGAATTCGTCGCTGCCCGCCGCTTCCCACAGAAAGTCGGCGTCGAGTTCCGCCGCCAGCGTCTCGGCCTCGGCCATCACCTCGGTCGGCGCCGGCGCGGCGAAGCGCAGCAGGATGTTGGCCGTCTTGATCTTGCTGCGCTTGCCCGAGGCGGTTTCCACCTGCGCCGTGGCGTCGGTTTCGGACAGGATGGAGCCGGCCTTGAAATGGCCGTCCTCTTCAAAGATGAGGTACATGAAAAATCAGAAATCCAGAATGGTTTGGTAGTGGCGCTCGAACCCGGCAAAGCCGTGGTCGCCGCCGTCTTCGATGATCTGCGTGGCGCCGGCGTAATAGGCCACCGCCTCTCGGTAATCCAGCACATCGTCGCCGGTCTGCACCAGCAGCAGATAGCGTTCGGGGCGGGTGATGCGTTCGACATCCAGCGCGGCGAGTTCGGCCAGATGCGCCTCGGTAAGTTCCCACTGCTCGCCGGTGTGCCAGTTGGTCTGCGGGCCGAGCGCGGCGCGCAGCAGCGCGTGGGCGTGCACCGCCGGGTTCACCAGGACGGCCTTCCAGCCGTGCTTTTCCGCCAGCCAGGTGGCGTAGAAGCCGCCCAGCGAACTGCCGATGAGGGTGACCGATTCGGGGCGGCGCTGTTCCAGTTCGGCTTCAATCAGCGCGATGGCCTCGCGCGGGCTGTCGGGCAGCGCCGGGCAATAGTAGTCCGCCTGGCGGCCGAGACTGGCCATGTGCTCGCCGAGCTGCCGGGCCTTGCCGGACGCGGGGGAGGAATTGAAGCCGTGGAGATAGACAATCATTTCCGGATTTTACCGGGGCGGGGGGGATTCCTGAAATTTGGCGATGGCCAGTTCTTCACAGGTCTGATTGCCGTTGGCCGGGGGTAGCCCGGCAGCTAGTCACTTTTCTTGTCTCGCCAAGAAAAGTAACCAAAAGAAGGCGACCCCGACATCCCCGCCCTTCGGGTGCCCGAAAACCGAGCCTGCCAGGCGGGCGTCGAAGAACTCGCCCCACTTCGCTGTTCTTAATTTGTTTTTTTTGTGAGCGGAGCTCAAACACCTTCGCCGCTGATCCGCCTGGCAGGCTCGGTTTTCGGCGGGGCTGTGAGGGGAGAAAGTCAAAACCAGGACGGCGATGACGGGGCGGTTTGCGCGCTTTTGTGATGCTTCGCAAATTCGGCGCAATGCGGCCACGCTTATTGACGGCCTGCCCAGCACGTCTTATGCGAGTCAGTCGTCGAAGCAGTAGAAGTCGGCCTTGGTGACACCGCAGTCGGGGCAGCTCCAGTCGTCGGGGATGGCTTCATAGCGGGTGCCGGGGGCCAGCCCGTGGTCGGGATCGCCCAGCGCTTCGTCGTAGACGTAGTCGCAGACGGCGCAGGTCCATTTGCGGAAAGCGGAGGAGGTTTCGGGGGCAGAGACAGCAGAATCGAGATTCATCATGGCAATTTCCACGGGTCGAGCGTGGCCAGCAGTCGGTTGAAAAGGGTGTCCAGTTCGCCGCCCAGCGCATCGAGCGCGGGATTGGCATAAGGCTGAAATACGGTTGAGGCAGGACGGTGCGCGACCCAGGTGCGGCCGTCGGCTTCGTAGAGATGGATGCGCAGCGGAATGTCGATGCCGGCTGTCTTGTCCGCCGCCCATACCTTGACGGCGTAGTCGGGGCGGAACACTTCGAGCACCTGGTCGGCCGG
>JAHJNP010000189.1 GCA_018820745.1 Gammaproteobacteria bacterium | reverse complement strand
GTGGGGCCGCTGGCGCCACGACATGGTGGCGGCGGGCGCGTTGCTGGCCTGCGTGCTGGCCGGACTGGTGGCCCCTGCAGACGCTTTCGCCGGATTCGGCCATCCGGCGGTGATTACGGTCGCTTGCGTGCTGGTGCTGAGCCGTGGCTTGCAGACGTCCGGTGCGGTCGACGTGCTCACCCGCCATGCCCTGCCGAAAAATGCCGGCCCGATACTGAGTCTGGCGGCGCTGGTCGGGCTGGGTGCGATTCTGTCCGGCTTCATGAACAACGTCGGGGCGATGGCGCTCTTGATGCCGGTGGCCATCCAGCTTGCCAGGCGCCTTGATCTGCCGCCCGGGCGGGTGCTGATGCCGCTTGCCTTCGGCACCATCCTCGGCGGCATGACGACCATGGTCGGCACGCCGCCCAACCTGATCGTGTCCGGTTTCCGCGCCCAGAATCACACGGGCGGTTTTGCCATGTTCGACTTCACGCCAGTCGGTCTGGCCGTGGCCGTGGCCGGGGTGGCTTTGGTGGTCCTGGTTGGCTGGCGTCTGGTGCCGGCACGCAAGCAGGCAGGTACAGAGGGCTTCGAGACGGGAGCGTACCTTACCGAAGTCCGTGTGACGGACGATAGCAAGACCGCCGGGATGACCCTGCGCGACATCGAGACCGCGCTTGACGAGGCTGACGCGCAGGTCGTCGGTCTGGTGCGTAACGAGGTGCGCGTGAACGCACCGCAAGCCGGACGGAAGGTGCTGGCCGGCGACATCCTGGTTATCGAGGCCGAGGTCGAGGCCCTGGCCAGCGTGCTGTCCAGCCTCGGCCTGACGCTGGAGGAAGCGGATTCGTCGGGCACTCAAAACGAAACCCGTGAGGACCAACCCCGGGAATCCGGGCAGGACAACAGCAAGGCCATCGATCGCGAGCCCGGTGCCGAAAAAGCCGGCGAGACGGAAAAGAAGGCCCCCCCTTCCGACGAGATTGTGCTGATGGAACTCGTCGTTCGCCCCGAGTCGGCGATTGTCGGCCGTTCGGCCAGCGACATGCTGTTGCGCTCCCGCTACGGGCTCAACCTGCTGGCCGTGTCACGCGAGGGCAAGCGTTCGAAGGCACGGCTGCGAACCCTGAAGATACAGCCTGGCGATCTGCTGCTGATGCAGGGCCCCCCGGAGGTGCTGGCCGAGTTTGCGGCCGACTCCGGTTGCGTGCCACTGGCCGAACGCGAGTTGCGCATCCCGAACAAGCGCAAGGCCTGGATGGCCGGCGGCATCATGGCCGGCGCGGTCGGCGGCGCCGCTTTCGGCCTGCTACCGGCGGCGATCTCGTTCGCCCTCGGCGTGCTGGCCTCGATGGCGCTGCGCACCATCCCGCCGCGCGCGGTCTATGCAGCGATCGACTGGCCGGTGGTCGTCCTGCTCGGTGCGCTCATACCGGTGGCCGGTGCCATGGCGTCGACCGGCACCGCCGACCTGATCGCGCGCGTTCTGCTGGACGGCGTTGCGCAGGGTCATGCCGTCGTGGGCCTTGCGCTCATTCTGGTGGTCACGATGTTCCTGTCCGACCTGATGAACAATGCCGCCACCGCGGCCGTGATGTGCCCGATCGCCATCAGCACTGCCGGGGCGTTGGACGTGAATGCCGACACGTTTCTGATGGCGGTGGCCATCGGCGCCTCCTGCGCTTTCCTGACCCCGATCGGACACCAGAACAACACGCTGATCCTCGGCCCCGGTGGATTTCGCTTTGGCGACTACTGGCGCCTCGGGCTGCCGCTGGAGGTAGTGGTGATTGCTGTCAGCCTGCCGATGCTGCTGTGGGTGTGGCCGCTCTGATGCCATGAATCCAGCCGCCCGGCAGACAAGCAATGGATGAAAGCGGGGCCCTATGCACGGAGATTGGATGACCGCCCGCCTGGCTGACGCGCTCGTGGTGCTGCACCTGCTTTTTGTCGCGTTCGTCCTCGCTGGCGGGTTCCTGCTGGCACGCTGGCCCAAGCTGATGTGGCTGCACTTGCCGTCTGCGGCATGGGGCGCGTTGATCGAGTTCACCGGCGGGATTTGTCCGCTCACGCCGCTTGAAAATCGCCTGCGCGTTTTGAGTGGTGAAAGTGCCTACAGCGGCGGCTTTGTGGAACATTACCTGCTGCCGATCCTGTATCCCGAGGATCTGACGCTGCCGATACAGATGGTGCTGGGCGGGGTGGTCGTGGCCGTGAACCTTGTCGCGTACGCGCTGGCTTGGCGCGCCTGGCGACGCAGGGCGGCAGGGCCGCCGGGGGGCTGAGCGATCGGGAAGGCGGACGGCGTCAGTCCGCCCAGCGATCCAGTCCCTGATCTGCCAGCGAGACAGGATCTTCAATCGGTTCCAGGTGGGTGGTGATGTGGGCATAGCTCACGGCCCGCCGGATGTCGGCCTCGATGCGCTCCGACCAGTCGTGTCCCTGCTGGACGGTCCAGGCGCCGGGCACCAGAACATGCAGGGAAATGAAGGCGCGGGTACCGGCCTGCCGCGTACGCAAGGCATGGAATTCCAACCCCTGCTGGCGATAGGTGTCCAGCACGCTTTCGATCGCCCTGAGATCCTCCTCCGGGACGGATACATCCATCAGGCCCGTGGCGGAACGGTGCAGCAACTGCCAGCCGGTCCACACGATATTCACTGCCACCAGCAGGGCGATGGCCGGGTCGAGCCAGAGCCAGCCTGTCAGCCACACCAGTCCGACACCGAGAATGACGCCAGCGGAGGTCCAGACGTCGGTGAGCAGGTGATGCGCGTCGGCTTCCAGCGTGATGGACTTGTGTTGTTTGCCTACCGCCATGAGGACGCGCGAGGTGGCCAGGTTGATGACCGAGGCGACCACCGACACTGCCAGCCCGATGCCAACCGCTTCGAGCGGTTGCGGATTGATCAGGCGTTCGATCGCTGTGTAGCTGATGGCGGCGGCGGCGAAGACGATGAGAAGGCCTTCGAAGGCACTGGAGAAATATTCCGCCTTGCCGTGTCCGTGCGCGTGGTTGCCATCCGCCGGCCTTGCCGCCAGCGTCAGCATGGCCAGCGCCATCATCGCCCCCGCCAGGTTGACGAAGGATTCGAGCGCGTCGGAGAGCAGGCCGACCGATCCGGTGATCCACCAGGCCCAGCCCTTGAGCAGGATGGTCGCCACGGCCGCCGCGATGGAGAGCCAGGCGTAGCGTTTGAGGGAGGGGGGCAGCATGTCGATTCTTTTGCGGGGCCCAGGAAGTGAATTTGATTGTATTACAGGCCGCTCGATTCCCCCTGGAAACGCCGGCATGAAACGGCCCTGAATGCATGCGCCGGGTGCCCGCTGCACGGATTCTTGAGATACTCGCGCATCGACAACCCTGGGCCGGGATGCTGCCGTCCTCTGCGTTCGCCTGGCTGCCATGGCGTTGCGCATCACGCTGCCGATCTATTCGGAGCGCAAGTAGGCTGCAGAAAGCGACGCCAGCGTCTATATTCCTGCAGACATCCTCCACCCGAACCCATAAAATGGCGGGATGAAAATCCTCTCCGCCTTGCTGCTGATCCTGCCCCTGAGCGCCTATGCCGAATGGGGACAGTTCGATTTCGAATTCGAGAGCGACAAGCCCTGGGTGGAACTGTCCGCCCAGCTGCCGCCCTATCCCAGGCCTGAAAATCTGGTCGAGTTCAACGTGTCGTCGGCCACGCGCAACAGGCATTTCGTCGACACGGCATCGATCAGCGTCGGCGAGGACAAGGTGGTGCGCTACAGCGTGGTGATCGAAGCGGCCGGTGGGGCGAAGAACGTGTCCTTCGAGGGCATGCGTTGCGCCACCGGCGAGCGCCGCCTGTATGCCTACGGCCATCCCGACGGCACCTGGTCGAAGGCGCGCAACGCCGGCTGGGAAGGCATCAGGTTCCGTTCGCTGCTGTCGTATCACAAGGCGCTGTTCGAGGATCATTTCTGTCCCGACGGCATCAACGTCCAGACCGCCAATGCGGCCGTGCGCAACCTGCGGGGCGCGGCACGCTGATGCATTCCGTGGTGCGACACGCCCGGCGCATCGTCGTCAAGGTCGGCTCCAGCCTGGTCACTGCCGAAGGGCGCGGGCTTGATCACGCCGCACTGTCGCGCTGGGCCGGGCAGATTGCCGCGCTGACCGCGCAGGGCAGGGAAGTCGTGCTGGTGTCCTCCGGCGCGATCGCCGAAGGCATCGCACGGCTGGGCTGGAAAAAACGGCCGAAAGCGATCAACGAACTGCAGGCCGCCGCCGCCGTGGGGCAGATGGGCCTGGTGCAGGCCTACGAATCGATCTTCCGTAGCCATGACCTGCATGCCGCGCAGGTGCTGCTCACCCACGAGGACCTGGCCGACCGCACCCGCTACCTGAATGCGCGTACCACCCTGCGCACGTTGCTTGGATTGAACGTCGTCCCGATCATCAACGAAAACGACACGGTCGCCACCGACGAAATCCGCCTCGGCGACAACGACACGCTAGGCGCGCTGGTGACCAATCTCATTGAGGCGGACTGCCTGATCATCCTCACCGACCAGCCCGGCCTGTACACCGCCGATCCGCGCAAGAACCCGCAGGCGACGCTGGTGATGGACGCCCACGCCGGCGACCCCGATCTCGAGCGCATGGCGGGCGGGGCGGGCAGCAGCGTCGGCACCGGTGGCATGCTGACCAAGATTCTCGCCGCCAGGCGCGCGGCCCGCAGCGGCGCACATACGGTGATCTGCAGCGGGCGCGAGGAGAACGTGCTGCTGCGGCTGGCGGCCGGCGAAGCGATCGGCAGCCAGCTGGTGGCGCGCCAGGCGCCGCTTGACGCACGACGGCAGTGGCTGGCCGATCACCTGCAGTTGCGCGGCAGCGTGGTGCTCGACGACGGCGCGGTGCGCGCCCTGCGTGAAGACGGCAAGAGTCTGCTGCCGGTCGGCGTCAAAGGCGTGCTCGGCGAATTCGCGCGCGGCGAAGTGGTGGCGGTGGTCGACACCGACGGCTGCGAAATCGCGCGCGGCCTCGCCAACTACAGCGCAAGCGAAGCGCGCCGCATCGCCGGCAAGCCGAGCAGCGCGATCGAGGCGGCGCTTGGCTACATGGACGAGCCGGAACTGATCCATCGCGACAATCTGGTGCTGCTGGCGTGACCACAACCGTTGATCTGATGCGCCACGGCGAACCCGTCGGCGGACGCCGCTATCGCGGCCAGATCGACGATCCGCTGTCTGAAAAGGGCTGGGCGCAGATGCGCGCGGCGGTGGGCGAGTCGGCGCCGTGGACGCACATCGTTTCGTCGCCGCTGCTGCGCTGCAGCGCGTTTGCCGAGACGCTGGCCGATCGCCATGGCTTGCCGCTGGCGCTGGACGAGCGCCTGAAGGAAGTCGGCTTCGGCGAATGGGAGGGCAAGGCGGCCGCCGAGATCGAGCAGGACGCGCCCGGCACGCTGGCGCGCTTCAAGGCCGACCCGGTCAATGCGCGCCCGGCTGGCGCCGAGCCGCTGGCCGATTTTCATGCGCGGGTGGCCACCGCGCTGGAAGACTTGCTCGTGCAGCACGCCGGCCAGCACGTGCTGCTGGTGGGGCACGCCGGGGTGATGCGCATGGCGCTGGCGTGGGCGCTGCACATTCCGCTGGAACACGCTTACCGGATCGAAGTGGCGACCGCTTCGCTGACGCGCCTGCGCTTTGAGGCCGGCCGCGCGAGCCTGATCTTCCACGGCAATCCGCGCGTCGACCGGTGATCCGTCGCCTCGTTCTTTGGCTGTGCCTGCTGCTGGCGCTGCCGGCCCAGGCCGTCGCCGTTCGTGTGGTCGACGACGCCGGGCAGACCCTCGAATTCGCCCAACCGCCGCAGCGCATCATTTCGCTGACGCCGCATCTCACCGAACTGCTGTTTGCCGTCGGCGCCGGGGTGCAGTTGGTGGGGGTGGACAGCGCCAGCGATTACCCGAAGGCGGCGCAGGCTCTGCCGCGCGTGGGCGATTACAGCCGCATCAACTTCGAGCGCATCCTGGCGCTGAAACCGGATCTGGTCATCGTCTGGGTCGGCGGCAACCGGGCGGCGGACATTCATGGCCTGCGAAAAATGGGGTTGCCCGTGCTGCACACGCAGGCCACCCGGCTCGACGACGTGGCGCGCCTGCTGCGCCTGATCGGGCAGGCGAGCGGGCATGCCGACGAAGGCGAGGCGGCGGCGCGGGCGTACTCTGCGCAGCTGGACGCGCTGCGGGTACAGGGCGGGCGTAAACCGCCGCTGAGCGTGTTCTATCAGGTTTGGGATCGCCCGCTGATGACAGTGGGCGGCAACCACTGGATCAGCGAAGCGCTGGCGCTGTGCGGCGCGCGCAATGTGTTTGCAGACCTGCGCGGGCTTTCTCCGGTGGTGTCGCGCGAGGCGGTGCTCAGCCGTGCGCCGGAACTGGTCGTGGGCGGTAGCGATGCGCCCGACCTGCGCCGCCCGTGGCAGCGTTTTGCCAGCCTGCCGGCGGTGAAGCATCAGGCGTTCGTGCAGGTGGATGCGGACTTGCTGCATCGGCCCACGCCGCGTCTGATCGAGGGCGTGGCCGGTCTGTGTGCGGCAGTGGCGCCCTATGCGCGGTGACGCGAGCCTGTCGGCTTGCGGTTGGGGCAGTTCTCCTTGATGCAGTCGGCGTAGATCTGCAGCGAGTGGTCGTGGATGGAAAAACCGCGCTCCTTGGCGATGCGGGTCTGGCGCTTTTCGATTTCGGCGTCAAAAAACTCCTCGACCTTGCCGCATTGCAGGCAGACCAGATGGTCGTGGTGCTCGCCCTGATTCAGTTCGAACACCGCCTTGTCGCTGTCGAAGTGGTGGCGAATCAACAGCCCGGCCTGCTCGAACTGGGTCAGCACGCGGTAGACCGTGGCCAGGCCGATGTCCTGGCCTTCGTCTGACAGTAGCCGGTACACCTCTTCGGCAGTCATGTGCCGCTTGTGGCTCTGCTCGAACAACTCAAGGATTTTCAGGCGCGGTAGCGTGGCTTTGAGACCGATACTCTTGAGATCGGATGGGTGGCTCAATGGGGGCTCCAGAACAGGAACGGGAATACGTTATGATACGTTTTTTTCCAACCGCCCCAACCTTCCCGGTTTCCTGGCTATGCGTCATTTCCTGATTTCCGCCCTGTTTTTGAGCCTGGTCGCCGGCTGTTCCAGCGTCAATATCGGCCCCCACCGCATTGATGTGCAACAGGGCAATGCGCTCGACCAGGAAAACGTCGCTCGCCTGAAACCCGGCCTTAGCCGTTCGCAGGTCCGGTTCTTGCTGGGAACGCCGCTGGTGGTCGATCCGTTCCGTACCGATCGCTGGGATTATGTCTACCTGTATTACAAGGCGGGCCGGCTTGCCGAGCAAAAGCGCATCACGCTGTTTTTCGAGGGCGATACGCTGGTGCGCATGGAAGG
>JAHJNP010000188.1 GCA_018820745.1 Gammaproteobacteria bacterium | reverse complement strand
CCCGCCATGCCGCCGATCAGCGCCGCGCCCTGCCGGTTCCTGGGCGCATGGTCCATGCCAAGGCGAGGCCTGAACACCGAATACAGCCCCACGCCCAACGTGAGCACACCCAGCGCCAGGGTGGCGATGCGCTCGGGAATCTGCAGAATCGTCAACGCGCCCAGCACCACGCCGGGCAGACCCGCGCCGAGGATGATCAGCGAAAAACGGCGTTCGAGATGCGATTCCTTCAGATGCCTGAGCGTGGCGCCGAGGCCGAGTGCCACGCTGGCGACCTTGTGGGTGGCGAGCGCCACCCCGAACGGCAGCCCCAGAAAAATCAGCATGGGAAACTGGATCAGCCCTGCCCCGCCACCCGACAGCGCCGAAAAGAAGTTCGCCGCCAGCGAGGCGACGAACAGGACCAGTTGGTCGAGCACGTTTATTGCGCAGTGACGCCGATTTCTGCCGGAATTTTTGCGTAGACGAGTGTCAGTCCGGCGTCGGCGATGACAGCCAGCAACTGGTCGGCCAGCGCCGCATCGACGAAAAACTCCACCACCACCGGCAGCTCGCCCGCCAGTTCGAAGAATCCCACGTCGTGCCGGCCGTGGCGGCCGAAGCCGGCCAGCGCGTGGAACGCCGACCCCCCGCTGACACCGATCGCCTGTGCCGAATCGAGCAGCCATTCATACGTCAGCTTGCCGTGATGGCGGCTGGCTTCTGACACAAATACCTGCAGGCAGACCGCGTTCATTTAAGAAGCCTCATCGAATAAAACCCCAGCCCGGTGGCCAGGAAGGAGCCCGTCATGTGGGAAAACGCAATCAGGCCGCCGGTCAGCCACAGGCCGCGCATCATCGCGGTGACGACTTCGGCGGAAAAGGTGGAAAACGTGGTCAGCCCGCCGAGCAGGCCGGTGATGAGAAACAGTCGCGCTTCCGGCGGCACGCCGGGATGATCGGCAAACCAGGCGATGACCAGGCCGACAAAATAGCCGCCGGTCAGGTTGGCGGCCAGGGTGCCGAGCGGCATGGCGGGGAATACGGGATTCAGCCACAGCCCCAGCCCCCAGCGCAGCCACGCACCGATGGCCGCACCCAGGCCGATGGCGAGGAAGGCTGTCATGGCTGGTGCGAGTCGGCGGTGGTCATGCGCAAATTCTAGCCGAGCGGCCTGCAAGCGGCACTTACATCGCGTCCTGGATGATGTCGGTGAGCAGCGTTTCCAGCTCGACCAGCGTTTTCTTCAACGCCGGATTCCTGGTGTCGGCCGGCTTGCGGTAAGCGAGGTACACCGTCTTGTCGTTGGGAACCGTGTAGACCACCACGCTATACGGGCACATCACGATCGCGTGCGGGTCGGCTTCCATCATGTGGCGCGAAATGGTGGCGCTGCAGAATTCGAACTGCTCGGCGTTTTCGTACACCTGCCGGGTCTCGCCGATATCCTTGCCGGTGCGCTCCAGCATCGCGGCGATCTTGTTGGTGTTGGTGATTTTCAGGCCCTTGCCCTCGATCGCCATCTGAACATAGTCGCGCACATCCTGATAAGCGCCCTGGGTCTTGAACAGCACACTGTAGCTTTCGGTGGCCTGGGCCGCGAGGGGCAGGCAGAGCATCGCGCAGACGGCGAGCAGTTTTTTCATGGCACTCTCCTATGATTACAATTTTCCTGATTCTGTGCTGCCCGCACGCGAACGGCAATGGTCGTTTGCTACACTCGCCGCATGACGATGCGATCCAAAACAGCACAACTCAAGGCGGACGGCCGCTTCTGGCTGACGCTCGGCGGCAGGAATTTCCTCGGTCGCGGCCGCGTCGAACTGCTGCATCGCATCCGCGAAACCGGCTCCATCTCCAAGGCCGCCAAGGCCATGAAGATGAGCTACAAGGCCGCGTGGGATGCGGTGGACGCGATCAACACCGCATGGCAGTCTCCGCTGGTCGAAAGCGGTCCCGCCGGCAGCCGCCTGACCGAAGACGCCGAGCGGCTGATCGCGGCCTTCCACAAGGCTGAAGCGCGGCATGCGGCCTTCATGGAAAAGCTCGCCAACAGCCTCTAGCCACGCGTTTTGTAGAACGTCAGCGGCGCGACGGCCTTGGCGACCGCCGGTTTCAGTTTCCCCACCACGTGCATCTCACAGGGTTTGCAGTCGAAGCGCAGGGTGAGCTTTTCGCTGCCGTTGATCAGCGTCAGCGGCGCGGCACGCACGGTGCCCTGCACCCCGGTGACGCCCTTGGCCTGCTTGGGGCACAGGCTCAGAGAATAGCGCACGCAGTGCTTGGTGATCATCAGCGAGACCTCGCCGGTTTCCTCGTGACTCTCGTACGCTGCGGCGATGAGCTTGACGCCGTGCCTGGCGTAGAAGTCGCGCGCCTTGTGGTTGTAGACGTTGGCGAGATAGGAGAGCGTGTCCTCTGGATAGATCGCCGGCGGCTCGATCGCCTGTGCGCGCGGCGGACGCTGGTACGCCGCAGCCCGCGTGGCCTCCAGCGCGGCGACCGCATCGCGGCGCAGCGCGTTGAGAACAGATGCCGGCACGAACCAGGGCTGCGTCAGTTCAAGCGCGATTCCCATGGACACGAACGGGGAGGCACCGAGCTTGCCGAGATGCTCGCGCAGCGTGGCCTCGGCTTTGGCCGCATCCCTGGCCGGCTCTTTACTGTGCGCCGTCTCCACCGTGGCGTTGTGGCCGTCCTCGTCGGTCAGCGTCAGCGCCAATCCGGCGTCGGTCTCCTCCAGCCGCAGCCACACGCCGATGCGGCGCTCGCTGGAGGGTTTGTCGAGCAGGCGGGTCCAGTTCATGTCGCGGTTGCGGTTGACCAGCGTGCCGGCGCGCAGGTCCTTGAAGCCCGCCATCGGATCTTTCGGAAACACGCGCCACACGCCCGCGCCCTGCTTCTCGGCGCGGTTGATCGCGAGGCCGGTCAGGTCCTTCTGCAGCGTGTAGTAGCACAGGCCGTCGCCGTTGTTCAGCACGATGTCGAGCGAGTCGGTCTGCAGCTCGACCCATTTGTCGCCGACCTTGCTGACGTAGCCGATCAAGAGGCCGGGATTCTTCGGCGTGTCGAACGCGCCGATGTCCTCCTTGCGGCCGCCGACGAAGTAGTCGGTGAACTCGCGGTTGAAGTTCTGCTCGGGGTCGGGCGTGAAGGCAAACGTGGTGCGGCCACTGGATGCGCGCGCGAACTCGGGGCGGCGCTCGATGATTTCGTCGAGCAGGGTGCGGTAATGGGCGGTGATGTTCTTCACGTAACCCATGTCCTTGTAGCGGCCCTCGATCTTGAAGCTGCGGATGCCGGCGTCGATCAGCGCCTCGAGGTTGTCGCTCTGGTTGTTGTCCTTCATCGACAGCACGTGCTTGTCGTGCGCGACGATGCGCCCTTCCATGTCGGTGACCTGGTACGGCAGGCGGCAGGCCTGCGAGCAGTCGCCGCGGTTGGCGCTGCGTCCGTTGTGGGCATGGCTGATGTAGCACTGGCCGCTGTAGGCGACGCACAGCGCGCCGTGGACGAAGAATTCCAGGACAGTTCCGGGGCGCGTGGCGGCGCGGATGGCGGCAATCTGTTCGAGATCGAGCTCGCGCGCCAGAACGATCTGGCTCAATCCCACGTCCTGCAGGAAGCGGGCCTTTTCCGGCGTGCGGATGTCGGTCTGGGTGCTGGCGTGCAGCTGGATCGGCGGCAGGTCGAGCTCCAGCAGGCCCATGTCCTGGATGATGAGCGCGTCGACGCCGGCGTCGTACAACTGCCGGATCTGTCGGCGCGCCGGCTCCAGTTCGTCATCGCGCAGGATGGTGTTGAGGGTGACGAACACGCGGGCATTGAAACGGTGCGCGTGATCCGCCAGCCGGGCGATATCGGCGACGTCGTTGGAAGCCGAGGCGCGCGCGCCGAACGACGGCGCGCCGATATACACCGCATCGGCGCCGTGGTTGACGGCTTCGATGCCGATGTCGGCGTCGCGCGCGGGCGCGAGCAATTCAAGTTGGTGGGGTTGCAAGATGGTGTTCCGACCAGCAAAACACCATTTTAGCGCTTTTACCAGGCGGGATCGCGGCTGGCCAGTTGCATGGCCGGCTGTGCCTTGACTGCCTTGATCGCCAGATTCAGCGTGATGTCGTTGCTAACGATGAACGCATGCTTGCCCATATTGAAGTCCGACCGCTTGATCGTGACCGTCGCATTGGCCCCGCAGGCGTCCATCTTGAATACGGGATCCTGCATGCACTGAAAATGGGTGATGGCAAGCGTCACCGGCCGGGTCACACCCTTGATCGTGAGGTTCCCCGACATGCTCGGTTCGTCGCCATCAAGCGTCATCTGGGTGGATCTGAAGGTAATCGCCGGATGGTTGGCGGTATCGAAAAAATCCTGGGTCTGAATATGGTCGTCCAACAGACTGTTGCCGGTGTTCACCGAGGTGGCATCGATCATCACATCGGCCGAGCCGGTGTTGGCCGCAGAGTCGAACACCACCCTGCCGCTTATTTTTTCGAATCGGTGCGTTTGATTCGACAGCCCCAGAGCGCGATAGCTGAACTGGGACGAGGTGTGGCTGTTGTCGATGACGTAGGTTTCCGGCGCAGCCTGAGCGGCGGCGGAAAAGGCAAAAAGCGCGGCCAGCGTGACATGATCAAGACGTATCATTTGAGCTCCTTAAAGTGCCAGCAAACACCCGGATACTTTCTGCCGGGCGGTAATGCCGCCAGACAACTCCTGAGCTGTTGCTTACCTCAAGGAGCAGTGCAAACTGCTTGCAACTGCTATGCCACGCCGTCCACCCAAAAGACGGCATAAAAAATAATCTTATAAAACAGTACCTTATCTTTTTCTAATTACCCAAACGTTTATTGAAAACAGGCGCAAGCTGATGGAAATCCAACAAGCTGCGTCGAACTGGCGACCTTCCGACAACCCATGCCTGGAACAGGGCCATGTGTAGTGCCAAGGATTGATGTGCCCGCACATGCAGGCCCCCTCAGCAATGCTCGCTTATTGCGCAGCCGGTTGTTCCTTGACCGCTTCGATCGCCAGGGTCAGCGTGACCTCGTCGCTGACAAAAGGCACGTTCTTGCCCATGTTGAACTCGGAGCGCTTGACCTGGGTGGACGCGTTGGCGCCGCAGGCTTCCACCTTCAGCATCGGATGCGGCTGGCACTTGAAATGGGTAAGGGTGAGCGTCACCGGACGGGTCACGCCCTTGATGGTCAGGTCACCCACCAGGCTCACCGGCTGGTAGCCCCTGAAAGCCATCTTGCTGGACGTGAAGGTGATGGTCGGGTGCCTGGCGGTGTCGAAAAAGTCAGCGGACTGGAGGTGCTCGTTGAACAGCGCATGCCCGGTGTTGACCGAGGTGGCGTCGATGACCACGGCAACCGAACCGGCTTTCCCGACGCGGTCGAGCACCACCTTGCCGCTGGTTTTGTCGAACTTGTGGGTCTGGTTGGAGAAACCCAGGTGGTTGTAGCTGAAATGCGGATAAGTGTGGCTGTTGTCGATGACGTAGGTGACCGGCGCGGCCTGGGCGGCGGCGGAAAAGGCGGCAACTGCGGTGAAGAGCGCGAGACGTTTCATAAGGACTCCTTGAGGAATGAACAGCGGGTTAGTTGCCAGTTGCGGCAATGCGGAATTTCACCTGGACGTCGTTGGCGACGGTGGCAATGTCGGCCCACATGCCTTCGCCGATGCCGAAATCCAGACGTTTGAGGACGAAGCCACCTTCGAAGATGGCGGCGCTCCCGCCGGGCGTGTAGGTCACCGGCACGACTATCTCGCGGCTCCTGCCCTTGAGCGTGAGGGTGCCGCGCATCTCGTAGCGGTTGCTGCCCAGCGCGCGGATCCGGCTGGAGACGAAGGTCGCCTTCGGATATGCGCTACGGTTGAACCACAACTTGCCGGCCGACTCGTCGTCGGCCTCGGGCGAGCCGGCATCGATGCTGGCCAGATCGATCTCGATCGACGCGCGGGCAGCCTCGGGCCTGGCCGGGTCAAACGCCATTTCGGTGCTGAAGCGCTTGAAGCCGCCTTTCACCGGCACGCCCATCTGGCGGAATTCGAAGTGGATGGTGCTCTGCTTCGGCAGCACCGTGCGGTATTCCACTGCATGTGCCATCGGCGCGGTGAGCAGCGCAAGCAAGGCCAACAAGGGCAGATGCTGTTTCATGTGCGTGCCTTTCTGTTCCAGCCCATGCGCTGCAGGAAGGGCTGGCGTTCGATGAAATGGTGTTTGAGTGCCGCACCCACATGCAGGATGACCAGGCCCAGCAGCGTGAAGTTCAGCGCCTTGTGCACCCCGGCGAGCAGCTCGCCCAGTTCGCGGTTTTTTTCGAGCAGGTCGGGCAGCGGCAGCACGCCGAACCACACGATCTGGAAGCCCTTGGCCGAACTCATCAGCCAGCCTGACAACGGGATCGCGACCATCAGCCCATACAAGAGGCCGTGCGTCACGGCGCTGGCGCGGCGCTGCCACGCGGCGATTCCGTCCGGCAGCGCCGGCGGCGTGTGCGTCAGCCGCCAGCCGAGGCGGATCGTCACCAGCAGGAACACGCTGACGCCGATCCATTTGTGGTAACTGTAGAGCTTCAGCTTGTCGGGCGACAGCGGCAGGTCGACCATATAGAGGCCGAGCGGAAACGTCGCGAAGATCAGCAACGCCACCAGCCAGTGCAGCACGATGGCCGGAGTCGAATAACGCATCACGGCGCTCACGCGCCCCCCTTCCTGAACGCCTGCTCCAGCGAACGCAGGGCGGCCTGCCAGCGCGTGTGTTCGGCCGCGCTCGCGCCGGAAAAGCACGCGGCCAGATGCGCCATGTGCGCGGGGAAAACCTTGGCGAACAGGGCCTCGCCGGACTTCGTCAGGCGGACGATCTGGCAGCGGCGGTCGCTGCCGTGCGCGACGCGCTCGGCCCAGCCGCGATCGGCCAGGCGATCGACCACGCCGGTGAGCGTGCCCTTGGTGATGAGGGTCTTATCGCCGAGCTCGGTGGCGGTCATGCCCGGCGTGTTGCCGAGCGTGGCGACGATATCGAACTGCGGCGGCGTCAGCCCCAGCGCGCGGATGTCCGCGGCGGAGTATGCCTCGAACGCCTGGTAGCACTGCACCAGGGCTTGTACGGTCGGCATGAAATCGGTTGGCTCGGTCATCGCGCGCTCATCTAGTTCTAACACGAACCAAATTTAGTTCGTGTTAGAACCATTGTCAAGAATTTTTTTGATGAACCCAATCCAGTCCTGACGACTCGAACAGGCATCCTCACAGACAGGCAACCCCCTCCCATGATGAATTCAGAGACCGCGCCCCTGCTCACCGTGTATTACGACGGCGGCTGCCCGGTGTGCACGCGCGAGATCGGCTTCTACCAGCGCCGGCGCGGTGCCGGACGCATTCGCTGGGTCAACCTGGCGCACTGCACAGATGAGGAGCTGGGATCTGGTTTGAGCCGCGCGGCGGCCACGGCCCGCCTGCACGCACGCAGGCCGGATGGCCATCTGGAGTCGGGCGCGCGGGCATTCGCCGCGCTGTGGCAGGCGTTGCCGGCGTTTCGCCTGGCCGGCCGCGTGGCTGCGCTGCCGGGCGTCGTGCACGGACTGGAATGGGGCTACCGGGGGTTTCTGAAGGTGCGCCGACTGTGGCGCAAGGATGCGGGCGCCTGCCCCCTGCCTGACAACACCCGGTTCAAATAAGGCACCCCTTCGAGGATGGACGGACCCGGAGACTTCGGGCTTTATGTTGCTTCGCCTTCCCCCACAGGCGCACCGGCCGCTTCACAGCATCCCGCGCACGCCTGATCCGCGTCAACGTCCTCCTGCTTTCCATCCATAAGATAGGCTAGCCAGGCATTGGATATTTTCTCCTGAACGCTGTTTTGTCCCTGGCGCGCCTGCAGGTTCGCGAAGTCGAGCTCGAACAGGGGTTGATGCTGGTTGAAGCAGGAAAAGACAAATTTGGATGGCTCGCCGGTCGTGCTGTCCACATGACGGCACAGGCACTGTGCACACACCTCCTTCATCATGCATTGCATCGGACTGTTCACGGCTGCGATCGCATTGAAGCCGGGTTTCAGTGCAGGCTTCAGCTCGGCACGCAAGCGCCTGCGGAAAGTCTCCATCGATTCCGGATGATCCGACAGGATGAACTGGTCGGTCTCGCGCACCCAGTCGGCAAACGGCGCTTCCATCTCGGCGCAGGACTGCAGGAACTCATCCAGTCCGTGCACGAAGCAGGCATCCTGCTG
>JAHJNP010000187.1 GCA_018820745.1 Gammaproteobacteria bacterium | reverse complement strand
GCCGCCGCCGATCGGCAGCACCTGCACATTGTCCGGGCCGCTGAGCAACAGCGCGTCCAGGGTGCAGCGGCCCTTGAGCACATCCGCCACATCGTAGCGTGGCGTCAGCCCCAGCGCCGCACAGGCGCCGCGGCCATGCTGGTCCTGGTCGATGATGAGCACGTCGCGCCCGGAACGCGCCAGGGCGACCGCCAGGTTGGCGGTCGCAGCAGTCTTGCCTGCGCCCTGCTGTCCCGACATCACGGTAATGACCTGAAACCCGGGCTGCCCCAGCAAGGCGCGCAGTCCGGCAGCCTGATCGCTGACGAATTTATCCAAGGGACACCGCGCTTTCACGCTGCATGGTCTGGATGCCGGAGAGCGCGAACCCCAGCTCGCTGTCGTCCAGCTGCCAGGGCGAAGTCAGCGTGCGGGTCTTGAAAGCGCGGTGAATCAGATACTGGCGGTTGGCCAGATGCAGGTCTTCGGGCACACGCTGGCCGGTCGCCAGGTAGTGCACGTTCAACTCGTGGCGAATCGCGCAGTCGAGCGCCGGACCCAGGCTCGCCGCTTCGTCGATCTTCGACAGGATGCAGCCGTCGAGTCCGCGTGTCCGGTATGCCTGCACCACTTCGTCCAGCGTATCGCCATGGCTGGTGGCGTTCAGCACCAGCAGGCGCTTGATCTGCTTGCCGGCCTGGCACAGCATTTCGACCTGCTCGGCGACCGCCTGGTCGCGCTGGCTCATGCCGACGGTGTCGATCAGCACGGTGTGCTTGTTGCGCAGCTCGGACAGCGCCAGCCGCAGGTCGGCGGCGTCGCGCACCGCGTGCACGGTCACGCCGAGAATCTTGCCGTAAATGCGCAACTGCTCGTGGCCGCCGATCCGGTAGCTGTCGGTGGTCAAGAGCGCCAGCTTGTCGGCACCGTGGCGCACCACGAAACGCGCGGCCAGCTTGGCGGTGGTGGTCGTCTTGCCGGCCCCGGTCGGGCCCATCAGGGCAAACACGCCGCCGGCATCGAGCATGTCGGTCTCGCTCTGCATCACCTGCAGGCGCTTCATCAGCGTGTTGCGCATCCAGCTTTGCGCCTGTTCGGCATCGCCCTTGGGCAGGGTTTCCAGCAGCTCGCGCGCCAGGGTGGCGGAAAAGCCCGCCGCCAGCATGTCGCGCATCACCGCGGCGCCGGACGGATCGCGTCCCGGCAGGTCGCGCCAGACCAGGTCGGCGAGCTGGCTTTCCAGACAGGTCTGCATCGACTTGATCTCGCTGATGACGCTTTGTGCAAGCTGGGCACTGTCCTGGCTGGGAACGGCGACCCGCTCGATCAGGCGGCGCTTGATGGTGACCGCGGGCGCCGGCTCGTCCTGCTCCTCCGGCGCCTGCGCTCGGGGTGCCGGTGATCGGGGCGCCGGTGCGGGCGCATCGTTCACCGGCGGTGCCATCGCGGCGATGTCATCCGCCGCCAGGGCCAGCACTTCGACCCCGCCGTCGACGGCGCGATTGGAGAGAATGACCGCATCGGGTCCGAGCGCGTCGCGCAACTGGCGCATGGCTTCTCGGGATGTTTTGGCGACGATACGTTTGACGTTCATGCTGCTCCTCCTATCAGGGAAGTCACTTTGATCTGTTTGCCTTCGGGCACTTCAGCGTGCGAAAGCACCTTGAGTTGCGGCACGGTGCGCCGCAGGAAACGTGCGAGTAGCGGACGCAGCACGGCAGGCGTCAGCAATACGGGGGGATGGCCCAGCGCTTCTTGCCGCTGCGTCGAGGTCTGGGTCCGCTCCAGCAGGGTGTCGGCCAGTCCCGGCTCCATACCGGCGGCGTCGTTGCCGACCTGCAGGGTTTGCAGCAGCAGGCGCTCCAGCCCCTGGTCCAGCGCGATCACCGGCAGTTCGCTGGCCGAGCCGTAAATCTGCTGCACGATCGAGCGGCCCAGCGCCACCCGCACCAGCGCGGTGAGCTCGTGCGGGTCCTGTACCCGCGCGGCGTTCTCCAGCAGGGTGTCGATGACAGTCCGCATGTCGCGGATGGCCACGCCTTCGGTCAGCAGGTTCTGCAGCACTTTCTGCACGGTGGAGAGCGTCAGCATTTTCGGCACCAGGTCTTCCACCAGCTTGGGCGCGCTCTTGCCCAGATGGTCGAGCAGCGCCTGCGCTTCCTGCCGGCCGAGCAGTTCGGCGGCATGCTGGGTCACCAGATGATTCAGGTGGGTGGCGACCACGGTGCCGGGGTCGACCACGGTGTAGCCCATGGCCTGCGCCTGTTCGCGCAGGCCGGATTCGATCCATACCGCCGGCAGGCCGAACGCGGGATCTGTGGTGGCGACGCCCGGCAGGCTGGCGGTGATGCTGCCCGGGTCGATGGCAAGAAACAGCCCGGTGCGCACTTCGCCGCTGCCGATTTCCACGCCCTTGAGGGTGATGCGGTAACTGTTCGGATTGATCTCGAGGTTGTCGCGGATATGCACGGCGGGCGGCAGGAAGCCGATTTCGCGGGCGAACTTCTTGCGAATGCCCTTGATGCGGCGCACCAGTTCGCCGTCGGCAGCGCTGTCGACCAGCGGGATCAGGCGATAGCCGACTTCCAGCCCCAGGGTGTCGATCGGCGCGACATCCTCCCAGCTGGCTTCCTGGGACTCGACCGCGGCGACGGGTGCGGCCTG
>JAHJNP010000186.1 GCA_018820745.1 Gammaproteobacteria bacterium | reverse complement strand
CCATGCTGATCGACGATGCCTGCGCCGGGTATGCCGAGCTTGCCGGCATCGCACCGAACGCGGCGGATCATGCCTACTACCAGTTTCTCACCCTGCGCTGGGAAGCCCTCGATGTCGCGAGCCTGCCCAGTCAGCACCGCGATCTGGTGCGGGCGCCGCCAGCAAAGCGGCCTGAAGCGCTGAGCCGGATCGCCGACCCGCTGGCGCGCCTGCTCGACGCCAGCCTGCTGGTAATGCGCCAGGAGGCCGATGTCGCCACGCTGGCGCTGGCCGCGGAAACTGCCTCGGAGCGAGGCTGGCGGCAGCCCCTGCTGACCTACCTTAAATTATGGCAAGCGCAGGCTGACATCCTGGGCGATAGCGCTGAAGCAGCTCGGCTCGCCCGACGCATTCAGCTCATCGAGCAGAGCTTCATCCCGCCCCATCATCTCAATGTGAGGCCTCTCCCTAACGACACCACAAGTCAACCCTGAGTGACGCCTGAATATTCTGCGATCTTTCAGAGCCAACCCGTCCCATAGGCCAGTTGTACCAATGGGCACCCCGGAGGGCGCATGGCTGCGTGACCCGACAAATAATAAACTGACCGATTGACAAGCCAGCGCCGCATGATTACCGTGCAGCCTCGGAGATTTTATTTTTTCGAGCAAACACTGTATTACGGCAATCCAGAACATTACTTTAAGAATTCAATAAGGAGGAGGTACCCATGAAATACACGTCAATCGCGCTGGCTGCCCTGGCAGTACTCGCAACCACCGCTCACGCGGCACCCGCCATGATGTCCGCCGAGTGGACCGCCCAGGCATGTGATGCCTGGAACAAGGACGCGCTCCTGGTCGACGGCCTGGCTGAAAAATGGGTCAAGAACAACAAGGATCGCGGCTACAAGATCATTCACCTGTATCGCACCGATTGCGGCGAAGCCACCATGACCGAGCTGAAAATCATGGACAAGGATGGCAAAGCCATGTGCGTCTATGGCGGCGCCGTGCAAAACCCCACGATGGATCATGCGGTCGACTACACCATGCACGCCACCACAGCGCGCTGGAACGAAATGGGCGCGGGCGAATACGGCCCGATGAAGGCCATGATGTTTGGTCGCCTCAAGTTCACCGGCCCGAAAGTGGAAGCCATGAGCGTGATGGGGCCGTTCGAGGCCTTCCTGCAGTTGCCGGGCAAGATTCCGGGCGACAAGGCCTGCCCTGCCAAGTAAGTAGCAGTACGCACCACGCAAAAAGGCCGGGAGCATTCCCGGCCTTTTTGCGTGGTGAACCGTCCGGACTTTAGCGAACCCTGCCCGGTTTAATGAACCGTTCCGGTTTTAACATCGAGCGGCCGGCCGTTGCGGATTTCCTCCGGCGTGGCCTCGCGGATATCCATCACGTTCACCAGGCAGGTGACGCTTTGCCCGGCCAGCGAGGGGTTGCCGTCCAGCGTGAGCTTGTCGTCCTCGATCGCGGTGACGTAAAAGACCTTGGTCTCGCCCGTGTCGTTCTCGAACATGACTTCAGCGCCGACGCGCCTGAATTGCGGCGGCACGTTCTCGATGTCGTCCGTAAACACCAGGCTCTCGTCGCGCAGGCCGTAGCCTTCTTCGGGTGACAGCGTGATCTCGATTCGGTCGCCCACCTTGCGGCCGGCCACCGCCGACTCGATCGCCGGCAAAATGCCGCTGTTGGCGCCCTGCACATAACCCACCGGGATGTCGTACTGCTCGACGACCATGCCGCGCGCGTCGAGGATGGAATAGGTGATGTATACGAGTTTGTTCTGTGTCACGGTGACCATGCTGTCTCATCCTGAAGCGTCGAAGAAAACGCTGCGCCGGCACCGGATTGGCACCTGCACTGCATGCTTATGATACCTATGAAGGGTGCCCCCGCAAATCGCCCTGATTACCGGCCACCAGCGACGACGCGGGCTCAGTACTTGACGCGCACGCGGTAGCCGAGTGTCGCCTGCCCCCCGGCGGGCACCGACACCGCCCATTCGGCCATGCCGGACGCCGCCTTGGTGTGCGGCTGCGATTCGCTCAGCATTTCCCAGTCGCCCGGCATCGGCTCGCGCACCATGACGGTCACCACTTCCGGCTTGGCGTTTTTCAGCACGATTTCATACGCCGACTCGAACACGGCGTTGTAGCGGCTGGTACCGGCCAGTTTCTTGAAGTCTGTCTGCTTCCTGTCGGCGGTGACATCAAATGCGTCACCCAGCTTCAGGCGCACGGTTTCGTTCTTCGGCGTGTGGTCGATACGATCT
>JAHJNP010000185.1 GCA_018820745.1 Gammaproteobacteria bacterium | reverse complement strand
TGGAAGCCGCCGGCGCCGGCCTCATCGTGCTGGAAATGGTGCCGGCCGCGCTGGCGCAGGCGGTCACCGCAGCGCTCGCGATCCCCACCATCGGCATCGGCGCCGGCGCCGACTGCGCCGGCCAGGTGCTGGTGCTGTACGACATGCTGGGCCTGTATCCGCGCGCGCCGAAATTCTCGAAGAACTTCCTCGCCGGCACCGACGGCATCGAGGCCGCCACGCGCGCCTACGTCGCCGCGGTGAAGGACGGCAGCTTCCCGGCCGCCGAACACGCGTTCTGATGCAGGTTTTCCATACCGCAGCCGAACTGCGCGCGGCGCTCGGCGGCGAGGCCGGCACTGCGTTCGTGCCAACCATGGGCAACCTGCACGCCGGCCACGTGTCGCTCATCGAGCTGGCAAAACGGCATGGCCAGCCGGTGGTGGCGAGCATCTTCGTCAACCCGCTGCAGTTCGGCGCCGGCGAGGATTTCGAGCGTTATCCGCGCACCCTGCAAGCCGACTGCGAGAAGCTCGCCGCCGCCGGCTGCGATCTGGTGTTCGCGCCCGACGTCGCCGAGATGTATCCGGTGCCGCAGACCTTCACCGTGCAGCCGCCCGGCAGCCTCGCGAATGACCTGTGCGGCGCGTTCCGCACTGGCCATTTCAGCGGCGTCGCCACCGTGGTGCTGAAGCTCTTCAATCTGGTGCAGCCGCGCGTGGCGGTGTTCGGCAAAAAGGATTTCCAGCAGCTGCGGGTCATTCAGGAGTTGGTGCGGCAGTTCAACCTGCCGATCGACATCGTGGCGGGCGACACCCTGCGCGAGGCCGACGGGTTGGCGATGAGTTCCAGGAACGCCTACCTTGGCGCGACCGAGCGGATCCAGGCGGCGCAACTGCAGCGCGAACTCGCCGCCATCGCCGCGGCCGTGCAGGCGGGCGAGCGCGATTTCGAAGTGCTCGCCGCCACCGCCGCCCGCCACCTCAAAATGGCGGGCTGGCGCATCGACTATGTCGAACTGCGCGACGCCGCGACCCTGCAGCCCCCCACGCCCGACAGCACCCGGCTGGTGGTGCTGGGCGCGGGTTGGCTGGGCAACACCCGGCTGATCGACAACCTCGAACTTGCCAATCCGTTCGAGTAAATAAGGCCCGCCGCACCGCCACCATGAACACCGTGCGCCCTTACAAGCGGCTTCTCGCGGTTCTCCTGTTTCTGATCCTGCTGCTGGCGATCTTCGAGTTGTCGGGCCTGCGTAGCCATTTCAATCTGACCTACCTGCATCAGATTCTGGTCGACAACCCGATCACCGGGCTGGTCGTTTTTATCCTGATTTTTGCCCTGGGTAATCTGGTGCAGATACCGGGATGGATTTTCCTTGCCGCGTCAGTGCTCGCGCTGGGGAAAACCTGGGGCGGAATTGCCACCTATGTCGCGGCCATCATTTCGTGCACCGTCACTTACTTTTCGATCCGGTTTGTTGGCGGCGACGCACTCCGCAGCCTGAACGGCAGACTCGCGACCCGGCTGCTGAGCCAACTGGACGCCCATCCGGTCAGAAGCATCGTGCTGTTGAGAATGCTGTTCCAGACAGTCCCCCCACTCAATTACGCCCTCGCCATGTCAGGCATCCGCTATCGCGATTACCTCGTGGGCACCCTTCTCGGCCTTCCCTTGCCGATCATCGCGTACTGCCTATTCTTCGATTACCTGTCCATCCAATTGCACATGGATTAATCGCCCCGAAAATCACTATCCAATTCTGCTCGGGCAACAAGTTCTGGAGACTTGACCGGCCTTCTGGATGATTAAGCCATTTTGGTATAATAGACGTCCTTTTTTTGTGAGGGCACCGTCATGCAAAGAACGATGCTCAAGTCCAAGCTGCACCGGGCGACCGTCACGCATTCCGAGCTGCACTACGAAGGCTCGTGCGCAATCGACGAAACCCTGCTGGATGCGGCCAACATCCACGAGTACGAGCAGATCCAGATCTACAATGTCACAAATGGCGAGCGCTTCACCACCTATGCCATTCGCGCCGCGCGCGATTCCGGCATCATTTCGGTGAACGGCGCCGCTGCGCACAAGGCGGATCCAGGCGACCTCGTCATCATCGCCACCTTCGCGGTATACAACGAGCTGGAACTGGCGCGCTACGAGCCGGAACTGGTGTACGTGGACGCGGACAACCGCATTCTCGATACCCGCCACACGATTCCGGTCCAGGCTGCCTGAACGTTCATAGGGCGTCAGCCTTTCAGGCTGACCCTGCGGCCTTCGCCGCCGCCTGCAACCTGTCTTTCTTGCTGGGCCGTTTCCCCTTGACGCCGCCATTGCCGGGCACGGCGATGGCGGCCGCCTGAACCGACTCAAACCCTTCGATCTGCTCCCGGGGCAGGTTCAGGTTCTGGCGTTTTTCGATCAAGCGGAAATGCGCCTCGGTGTCGGCGCTCACCAGGCTGATCGCCAGGCCGCTTTCCCCCGCGCGGCCGGTACGACCGATGCGGTGAACATAGTCGTCGGCTGAGCGCGGCAAGTCGTAATTCACCACCACCGGCAGTTCTGCAATGTCGATGCCGCGTGCGGCCAGGTCGGTGGTGACCAGCACGTCCCAGCGCTTGTCCTTGAATTCATCCAGCGTCTGCTCGCGTGCACCCTGGCTCAGGCCACCGTGAAACGAGGTGGCAGACAGACCATCCCGGTTCAGTTTGGCGGCCACATGCTCGGCGGCGTGCTGCGTGGCCACGAACACCAATACGCGTTCCCAGTCGTTGC